>NZ_JASHIT010000025.1:0-79377 GCF_030733595.1 Halomonas sp. MMSF_3323
GCTGGCGAGGGGCCTGGGTGGTGTTGCCGGTGCGTCTGTGGCGCTTTAACGCGCCGCTTTACTCAAGCCCGGGCGGCGTAGGCGTACAGCAGCGTTTCCTGGGCGGAGATCGGTGCGGCCTCGCCCGGATCCTGCTTGATGTAGGTGCCGTCGGCCTGCAGCAGCCAGCTCTGGCAGTTGTCGACCAGATAGGTCTCGAGGTCCTTGCGCACCCGGGCGGCGAGCTTCTTGTCGAGCAGCGGGAAGCAGGTCTCGACCCGATGGAACATGTTGCGCGCCATGAAGTCCGCGCTGGAGCCCCATATCTCGGGCTTGCCGTCGTTGTGGAAGTGGAACACCCGGGTGTGTTCGAGGAAGCGACCGATCACCGAGCGCACCCGGATATTCTCGGAGATGCTGGGCAGGCCAGGGCGCAGGCAGCACATGCCGCGGATGATCAGGTCGCACTCGACGCCGGCCTGGGAGGCGCGGTAGAGCGCCTGGATCAGCTTGGGTTCGGTTAGTGAGTTGCACTTGACGATGATATGGGCGCGCTTGCCCTTGCGCGCGTAGCTTGCCTCCCGCTCGATCATTTCCACGACCCGTTCGTGCAGGGTGAAGGGGGCGTGCAGCAGCTTCTCGATCTGGCGGGTGCGGCCCATGCCGGACAGTTGCTGGAACACCTTGTGCACGTCGGCGCACAGCACAGGGTCCGCGGTGAGCAGGCTGTAGTCGGTGTAGAGCTTGGCCGTCTTGGAGTGATAGTTGCCGGTGCCGAGGTGAGCGTAGTGGCGCAGCGCGCCCTTCTCGCGGCGCACGATGTGCATCATCTTGGCGTGGGTCTTGTAGGCCATCACCCCGTAGATGACGATGGCGCCGGCCTCCTGCAGGCGCGAGGCCAGCGCCAGGTTGTCGGCTTCGTCGAAGCGGGCGCGCAGTTCGATGACCACCGTCACTTCCTTGCCTTGGCCGGCGGCCTCGACCAGGGCGTTGACGATGGGTGAGTCGGCACCGGTGCGATACAGGGTCTGCTTGATCGCCAGCACGTCGGGGTCGCGGGCGGCCTCGCGCAGCAGGTCCTCCACCGGGGTGAACGACTGGAAGGGGTGATGCAGCAGGATGTCGCCTTCCTGCATCGACTGCATGATGGAGTTGGGTTGCTTGACCTGCTTGGGCACGCCGGGGGTAAAGGAGCGGTACATCAGATCGGGCCGGTCGGCGTCACCCAGTACCGACATCATGCGGGTCAGGTTGACCGGGCCATTGACCCGATAGAGGTCACTGGGTTCGAGCTGGAACTGCTTGATCAGGAAGTCGGAGAGTTCCTCGGGGCAGTTGTCGGCCACCTCCAGGCGCACGCCGCTGCCGTAGCGCCGGGCCAGCAGCTCGCCGCGCAGGGCCGAGGCCAGGTCCGAGACTTCTTCGGGATCGACCGTCATGTCGGCGTTGCGGGTCAGACGGAACTGGTAGCAGCCCTTGACCTTCATCCCCGGGAACACCTCGTCGGCGTGGGCGTGGATCATCGACGACAGGAACAGATACTCGGTGAAGCCTTCCTCGCACAGCTCATCCGGCAGCGCGATGACCCGGGGCAGCGAACGTGGCGCCGGCAGGATGGCGAGGCCGCCCTCGCGGCCGAAGGCGTCCTTGCCCTCAAGCTCGACGATGAAGTTGAGGCTCTTGTTGACCAGCCGCGGGAAGGGGTGCGAGGGGTCCAGCCCGATGGGGCTGACCACCGGGATGATCTCGGTGGAGAAGTAATCATGGACCCACTTGCGCTGCTGCTTGGTCCAGTCTCCACGCCGACGGAAGCGGATGTTGTGGGCTTCCATGGCAGGGATCAGCTGCTCGTTGAGGATGCGGTACTGACGCTCGACGTGTTCGTGGGCGATCTTCGAGATCTCGTCGAGCACCGAACGCGGGCTGCGGCCGTCGGCACCGGTGGTGTCGTCGCCCACGGCCAGCTGGCTCTTCAGTCCTGCCACTCGGATCTCGAAGAACTCGTCCATGTTGGAGGAGAAGATCAACAGGAACATCAGGCGGTTGAGCAGCGGGTGCGCCTGGTCCAGCGCCTGTTCCAGCACCCGGATGTTGAACTGCAGATGCGACAGCTCGCGATTGAAGTAGAGGCTCGGGTCAGTGAGGTCGGCCTCAGGGTCCGGCATTGCCTTGGGCTTGATGCCGGTGCGCGTCTGGTTAAGGCGCGGCACCGGGGTATCGGCCTGGGGCGCGTCGCTCATCGAGACGTCGGACTTGCCCAGGGTCGCATGTTCAATCGTGGCGTTGTCGCTCTGCGCGTCTTCCATGGTGGTTCCTCATCGGGGCTCGGGAAGGGCGCCGCTCCCTCCCCTGATCAGCGGGCCAATAGCCTGGCCGCGCGTTTGGCAAAGTAGGTCAGCACGCCGTCGGCGCCGGCACGCTTGAAGCACATCAGCGACTCGAGGATGACAGTGTCAGCGTCCAGCCAGCCGTTGTCGAAGGCGGCCATGTGCATGGCGTATTCACCGCTCACCTGGTAGGCGTAGGTGGGCACGCGCAGCTCGTCCTTGACCCGGCGGACCACGTCCAGGTAGGGCATGCCGGGCTTGACCATCACCATGTCGGCACCTTCGGTGATGTCCATGGCGACCTCGTGGAGGGCCTCGTCGCTGTTGGCCGGGTCCATCTGGTAGGTCGACTTGTCGGCCTTGCCCAGGTTGGCCGCCGAGCCCACCGCATCGCGGAAGGGGCCGTAGTAGCGCGAGGCGTACTTGGCGCTGTAGGCCATGATGCGGGTGTTGGGCAGGCCTTCACGCTCGAGCAGTTCACGGATGGCACCGATACGCCCGTCCATCATGTCGGAAGGGGCGACCACGTCGGCCCCGGCCTCGGCATGGGACAGCGCCTGCTTGATCAGGGTCTCGACGGTGCGGTCATTGGCCACATAGCCGTCTTCATCGAGGATGCCGTCCTGACCGTGGCTGGTGTAGGGGTCCAGGGCGACATCGGTGATCACGCCGAGCTCGGGCAGGGCGGCCTTGAGCTCGCGCACGCTGCGCTGGACCAGGCCGCTGGCGCTGTAGGCTTCTTCCGCCAGCTCGCTCTTCTTGTCGGCGTCGACCACCGGAAACAGCGCAATGGCGGGAATACCCAGCTCGACGGCCTCGCGGGCCTCTTCGATCAACAGGTCCAGCGACAGGCGCTCGACCCCGGGCATGGACGGTACAGCCTCGCGGCGGCCTTCGCCCTCGAGCACGAAGACTGGCCAGATCAGATCGTCGGCACTCAGCTGGTTCTCGCGCATCAGGCGGCGGGAGAAGTCGTCCTTGCGCATGCGACGAGGACGGCTGGCGGGGTAAAGACGAGGGGTAATGGCACTCAAGACGGCACTCCACGGAAGCAAGGATTCGGCGCCACGCGCTAGTCTGGTGGCACTTCATGACAAAAGCATGACATTGATTGAGTATATTCCTCCTCTCCCGTTCGCCGAAAGTCGCGTCTTGTCGCACCCGTGGCGACTCTCTAGAGTAGTGGCAGTCTTGGCCGCGTCCGGCCCCGTTCGCGACGCGCTATAAAGGAGAATGACATGAGTAAACAGGTAGCGATCGTCTTGTCGGGCTGCGGCGTACAGGATGGTTCCGAGATCTACGAGACCACCCTGACCCTGCTGCGCCTGGACCAGCTGGGCATCGCCTATCGCTGTTTTGCCCCGGATATCGCTCACCAGGAGGTGATCGACCACCACAGCGGGGAGGCCGTCGAGGAGTCGCGCAATGTGCTGGTCGAGTCCGCCCGCCTGGCCCGGGGCGAGATTTCGCCGCTGGACGAACTGTCGGCATCGGACTTCGATGCCCTGATCCTGCCCGGTGGCTTCGGGGCGGCCAAGAATCTTTCGAACTACGCCACGGCCAAGTCCGAGATGGAGGTCCACGAGGACCTGGCCGAGCTGTTGATCGAGTTTCACGATGCGCGCAAGCCGATCGGCCTGATGTGCATCGCACCGGTGCTGGTGCCCAAGGTGCTGGGGCCGGGCATCGCCGTCACCATCGGTACCGACCCCGAGGTGTGTGGCTGCATCAGCGCCATGGGCGGCCTGCATCGCAGCTGTGCGGTGGACGATATCGTGGTGGACTTCGAGCATCGCCTGGTGACCACCCCCGCCTATATGCTGGCCACCCGCATCAGCGAGGCGGCGCTGGGCATCAACAAGCTGGTGGATCGCATCGACGAGATGATGGACGTCAACACCTGAGCGCCGTCTCAGCGGGGCCATGCCCCGCTGAGACGCCAGACGATGGCGGATCATTGTCGCCAAGCGCCTTGAACACCACCGGTGCGAGAGCGGTAAAAAAGCAAAGCCCGAGGCCAATGCCTCGGGCTTTGTGCATTCTGCTGACGGGGGCTCTGCCGGTGTGGCGATCACGCCTCGTCCGGCGCTTCCTCGTCATCGCTGCTCCGCCTCTTGACCAGCCGGCCGAACAGCAGCCCGACCTCGTAGAGCAGGTACATGGGTACCGCCAGCAGGCTCTGGCTGACCACGTCCGGCGGGGTCATCAGCATGCCGATGACGAAACAGCCGAGGATGACGTAGGGGCGCTTGGCGCTCAGGCTCTTGACGCTGGCGGCGCCGGTGAGGATGAGCAGGAAGGTGGCAATCGGGATCTCGAAGGCGATACCGAAGGCGAAGAACAGCTTCAGCACGAAGTTGAGATACTGGTTGATATCGGTCATCACCTGCACGTTCTCCGGCCCGGTCTGGGTGAAGAAGGCGAACAGCAGGGGAAAGACCACGTAGTAGGCGAAGGCCGCGCCGAGATAGAACAGCAGGACGCTCGAGGCCAGAAGCGGTAGCGCCAGGGCCTTTTCCTTGTCGTACAGCCCTGGCGCCACGAAGGCCCAGGCCTGGTGCAGGACGAAGGGAATGGCCACGAACACCGCCACTACCAGGGTCAACTTGAACGGCGCCAGGAAGGGCGACGCCACCTCGGTGGCGATCATCTGGGAGCCTTCCGGCAGCAGCTCCATCAGGGGGTCTGCGACAAACTGGTAGATGTCGTTGGAAAAGGCGTAGAGCGCCAGGAAGATCACCAGGATGGCGATCACGGCGCGCATCAGCCGCGAGCGCAGCTCCACCAGGTGTTCGATCAGTGGGGCGTGGCCCTGACTTGACGGCGGAGTGTCACCGGTATCGCTCATCGGGTGGCGGAGTCCTTGTGCTCGGAAGAGGCGGTGTCATCGCTGGGAGCGGGGGAGAGCGTGGAAGCCGAAGCGCTGGACGACGAGGCGCGTGCGGCGCTGTCGACGGCGTCGTCCAGCCGCTGGCCGGCCGAGGCAGACTGGGCGCCGGTGGAATCCGCCTGCCCGCCGTTGCCCTTGTTCGGGGTGTCGGCGATGGATTCCACGCTGCGCTTGGCCTGGTTGACGCTGTCGTCCAGCTTGCGTTCCTGCTCCTTGAGCTTCTGGCGCAGTTCCTCGGCCTCGAGCTGGGCGCTGATCTCGCGTTGCATGCCGGCCACCGAACGCTTGATGCGTCCGATCCACAGGCCGGCGGTACGCGCGGCCTTGGGCAGGCGCTCGGGACCCAGCACCAGCAGTCCCACCACCCCGATGATCAGCAGTTCCAGAAAGCCGATATCGAACATGTGGCGTTACTTGCGCTCGTCGGAGGATTCGGGCTTGCGCTCCGCCTCGACGTCGTAGGTGTTGTTGGGCGTATCGGTCTCGTCATGACGGACCTGGGCCTGGGGCTTGGCCTCCTCCGACTTGTCCTCATCTTCGTTGACGGCCTTCTTGAAGCCCTTGACCGCGCCACCCAGGTCGCTGCCAACGTTGCGGAGCTTCTTGGTGCCGAAGATCAGGATGATGATGCCGAGTACGATCAGCAGTTGCCAGATACTGATACCACCTAACATAAGAACTTCCTCAATATGCGGCGCCAGGCGCCGTGAATCGTTGGTTCCCGCCGAGGCTCAGGAGCGGCGCGAGGCCTTCTCCTCGTGCCCCGATACGCCGAAGCGTCGGGCGAGTTCATCCAGCACCTGCCGATGGTCGAGTCCCAGGTGCGAGAGCATCACCAGACTATGAAACCACAGGTCTGCCGTTTCGGCGATCAACGCCTCGCGACTGGCTGGATCCGCGTCAACATCCTTGGCGGCAAGCACGGTCTCCACCGCCTCTTCGCCCACCTTCTCGAGTATCTTGTTCAGCCCCTTGTGATGCAAGGAGGCAACGTAGGAAGTGTCAGGATCGGCGTGCCGACGTTCGCTGAGGGCGGCGTCGAGCTGGTTCAGAATATCGCTCATCGGTGAAGATTCCATTAAAAGATCAGTTCCAGATCACCAGCAGTGTGCCGATGCCCGCAGCGACCAGGACCGGCCAGGGCTGATCGGTCAACCAGCCGGACAGCGGTTGCCAGGCCAGCGCCACCGCGGCCAGGGCGAGCCCCAGTCGGGTCCGGCGTATTCGCCTTGCCTGGCGGGTCAGCTGGCCGAGAATGTGGGTCATGACCTCGCCCTGCTGGGTGATCTGGCGCGATCGCTTCTCGGTCTGGGACAGCGCCTGGTGGGCCAGCACCGGCAATTCCGGTAGCTGCCGGGTCAGCTCCGGTGCCTGCCGCTTGAACGACTCCCACAGGCCCTGGGCGCCGGCGCGCTCCTTCATCCAGCGCTCCAGGTAGGGCTTGGCGGTGGCCCACAGGTCCAGGTCCGGGTAGAGCTGACGGCCCAGCCCCTCGATATTGAGCAGGGTCTTCTGCAGCAACACCAGCTGGGGCTGGACCTCCATGTTGAAACGCCGCGCGGTCTGGAACAGGCCCAGCAGCACCTGGCCGAACGAGATGTCCTTGAGCGGTTTCTCGAGGATCGGCTCGCATACCGTGCGTACCGCCGCCGCGAACTCGTTGGCGCGGGTATCTTCGGCCACCCAGCCGGACTCGATGTGCAGCGCCGCGACCTCGTAGTAGTCCTGGTGGAAGAAGGCCAGCAGGTTGCGCGCCAGGTAGTCCTGGTCTTCCCGGGTAAGGCTGCCGACGATGCCGCAGTCGATGGCGATGTACTGGGGGTCGGACGGCGCCTGGCGGGAGACGAAGATGTTGCCCGGGTGCATGTCGGCGTGGAAGAAGTTGTCGCGGAACACCTGGGTGAAGAAGATCTCCACGCCGCGCTCGGCCAGGCGCTTCAGGTCGGTGCCCTGGGCCTTGAGCGCCTCGATGTCGGCCACCGGCACGCCGTGGATGCGTTCCTGGACCATCACCTTGTGGCGGGTCAGCGGCCAGTGGATCGACGGCACATACAACAGTGGCGACTTGTCGAAGTTGCGCTTGAGCTGGGAGGTGTTGGCCGCTTCCTTGGTCAGGTCGAGCTCGTCGAACAGGGTGGTCTCGTAGTCGCGGACCACTTCCACCGGGTGCAGCCGGCGCGCTTCCGGCACCTTGTTGAGCGCTCGCGCCACCAGGTACATCAGCGCCATGTCCTGGCGCATGACCCGCTCGATGCCTGGGCGAATCACCTTGACCACCACGTCCTGGCCGTCGGGCAGCCTGGCGGTGTGGACCTGGGCGATCGAGGCCGAGGCCAGCGGCTCACGGGAAAATTCGGCGAACAGTACCTCGAGCGGCTCGCCCAGGGACTCCTCGATCAGTGCCTCGGCCTGCTCGCCGGGGAAGGGCGGTACCTGATCCTGCAGCCGCTTGAGCTCATTGGCGATATCGTCGGGGAACAGGTCGCGACGGGTCGACAACATCTGGCCGAACTTGACGAAGATCGGTCCCAGCGACTCCAGCGCCAGACGCAGGCGTTCGCCGCGGGAGCGCTCGCCGACGGGAATCAGCTTGAGCGGCGACCAGGTGAATATCAGGCGCAGCCACCAGGGCAGCTTTTCCAGCGGCAGCAGGGTGTCGAGACGGTAGCGTGTGACGACCCAGATGATGCGCAGCGGGCGGAGGATCATGAGACGTCGTTCTCCCGGGCCAGGCGACGGGTCAGGCGCTTGAGACGTGCCTCGGTACGGTCGGTGGCCAGCTCCAGTTCGGTCAGCGCCTCGCGCATGGCCTCGAGCTGATGGCGGCCGGGCAGCCAGCGGGCTTCCTCGAAGACGTACTCGGAGACGTCGGCGCACAGCTCACGGTGGGTGCGCAGGCCCCAGCGGGACAGGCCGCGCAGGCCTTCGGCGAGCTGGTGAGCCGGCAGGTCGCCGAGATAGCGGGCAAGCTCAGCCTCCCAGTCCAGGTCGAGATCCAGCAGCAGGTCGCGGGTCGCCTCGAGCAGGTGGATCTTGCCGCGCACCGCCAGACGGCCCTCGAACATCAGCCGTTCCATGTCGGCGCCGCCGGCCAGCCGGCCCAGGGTGTCGCTGTCCAGCTCGACGATGGCGTCCCAGGCGCCTTCATCGACCTCGTCCACCAGCAGCAGGTCAACCCCCTGGGGGTGATAGCACAGCGCCAGCTGGACACGCGGGGACTCCAGGCACATCAGCACCCGCTGGCCGGCCAGCGAGCGCAGCCGAGAAGGCGAGGCAGGGTCGCGTGCGAGCAGGGCGTTGACGGTCTTCTCGATGCCGGCCAGCAGCAGGGTCGGGGTCAAGGCCATCATGTCCTCAAAGCTTGATGCCGCGATGCAGCGCGACGATGCCGCCGGTGAGATTGGTGTATTCGACGCGCTCGAGTCCGGCGGTTTCCATCATGCCCTTGAGCGTTTCCTGATCCGGGTGCATGCGGATCGACTCGGCCAGATAGCGATAGCTGTCGGCATCGCCGGCCACCAGTTCGCCCATCTTCGGCAGCAGACGGAAGGAGTACTCGTCGTAGGCGCGGGTCAACAGCGGATTGTCGGGCTTGGAGAATTCCAGCACCAGCAGGCGGCCGCCGGGCTTGAGGATGCGCGCCATGGAGGCCAGGGCGGCGTCCTTGTCGGTGACGTTGCGCAGACCGAAGGCGATGGTGATGCAGTCGAAGGTATTGTCGGGAAATGGCAGGCATTCGGCATTGGCCTGGACGTACTCGACGTTGCCGCCGACACCACGGTCGATCAGCTTGTCGCGTCCCACCCCGAGCATGGAGGCGTTGATGTCGGCCAGCACCACCTTGCCGCGCGGTCCCACCATGCGCGAGAACTTCAGCGCCAGGTCGCCGGTACCGCCGGCGATGTCGAGTACGCTATGACCAGGCCGGACGCCGGAACGTTCGATGGTCAGGCGCTTCCACAGCCGATGGATACCGAAGGACATCAGGTCGTTCATCACGTCGTAGCGAGCCGCCACGCTGTGGAAGACATCGGCGACACGTGAGGCCTTTTCCTCGACCGGCACGTCCTGAAAACCGAAGTGGGTGGTGCGCTTATCCATGGGACTCCCGAGTCGTGAGCGATGGCGAGAAGAGCCGATGGGGGCTCTTTGGCAGCGGCCATTGTAGCCTTGCCGAGGTGGCTTGTCTTTGACCGTCACCCGGCTTGTCGCTACACCGGTGTCGATCGCTACAGCTGACGGATCTCGATACCCAGCGGCTCGCGACTGGCGCCGGCCTCGTCCAGACGCTGGAGATAGTCGGCCCAGTTGGCCTCGCGCTCGCGGATCAGCCAGTCCAGATAGTCCCAGCTGTAAAGGCCGCTGTCGTGGCCATCGTCGAAGTGCAGCTTGAGGGCGTAGCGGCCCGCCTGGGTGATGTCGGCAAGGCCCACGTCCTTCTTGCCGACCTGAAGGGTGGCGGTGTCGCCGCCGTGGCCACGGACCTCGGCGGAGGGAGAAAACACCCGCAGGTACTCCACCGACAGGCGGTGGCGGGAGCCGTCGGCGTAGCCGATTTCGAGCTCGCGGGCCTTTCTGTGGTAGTGCACCAGGGTCGGAGTGGGGGCGCTCATGGCGATCCTCTCTGTTTCAGCACGGTGGGCGTGCCCGGACGTCAACGTTGGCGGCATCGAAAGCACGACCGGGCCGCGGCGCAGTGCGCGGCGGCCCGGTCATCGAGGGTGCTTGGCCGGTGGTTACAGGATATACCGGCTCAGATCCTCGTCCATGGCCAGTTCGCCGAGCTGAGAATCGACGTAGGCACGGTCGATGACCAGCGGGTTGCCGAGATCCGAGCCCTTGAACGAGGCCTCCTCGAGCAGCCGCTCCATTACCGTGTGCAGGCGACGGGCGCCGATGTTCTCGGTGCCTTCATTGACGTTAAAGGCGATCTCGGCGATGCGCTCGATGCCGTCATCGGTGAAGCGCACCTCGAGGCCGTCGGTGGCCAGCAGCGCCTCGTACTGACGGGTTAGGGCGGCGGACGGCTCGGTCAGGATGCGCTTGAAGTCGTCCGGCGTCAGCGCCGACAGCTCGACACGGATCGGCAGACGGCCCTGCAGCTCGGGGATCAGATCCGAGGGACGCGACAGGTGGAAGGCGCCGGAGGCGATGAACAGGATGTGGTCGGTCTTCACCATGCCGTACTTGGTCGACACCGTGGAGCCTTCGATCAGCGGCAGCAGGTCGCGCTGGACGCCCTCACGGGAGACCTCACCGCCGCTGGACTGACCGCTGCCCTTGGCGACCTTGTCGATCTCGTCGAGGAAGACGATGCCGTTCTGCTCCACCGCCTCCACCGCGCGGGACTTGATTTCGTCCTCGTTGACCAGCTTGCCGGCCTCCTCGTCGCGAAGGATGGTGAAGGCCTCCTTGACCGTGACCTTGCGGGTCTCGGTCTTGCCCTTGCCCATGCCGGAGAACAGGTTCTGTAGCTGGCTGGTCATCTCTTCCATGCCCGGCGGTGTCTGGAACTCGAGGTTGGGCGCCTGGGGCGACACCTGGATCTCGATCTCCTTGTCGTCGAGCTGGCCTTCACGCAGCTTCTTCCTGAACATCTGGCGCGTCGAGGAGTCCTCGCGCGGCTCGTTTTCCTGGCCACGGGGCGGCGGCAGCAGGGCGTCGAGGATGCGATCCTCGGCGGCATCCTCGGCGCGGTGGCCGACCTCTTCCTTGGCCTGCTCGCGTACCAGCTTGATCGCTGCCTCGGTCAGGTCACGGATGATCGACTCGACGTCACGGCCGACGTAGCCCACCTCGGTGAACTTGGTCGCCTCGACCTTGATGAAGGGAGCCTTGGCCAGCTTGGCCAGGCGCCGGGCGATTTCGGTCTTGCCGACGCCGGTGGGGCCGATCATCAGAATGTTCTTGGGGGTGACCTCCTGGCGCAGCTCGCCGTCGAGCTGCATGCGGCGCCAGCGGTTACGCAGGGCGATGGCCACGGAGCGCTTGGCATCCTGTTGACCGACGATGTACTGATCCAGCGCGTGGACGATTTCGCGGGGCGTCATCTGGGTCATGATCAAAGCTCTTCCAGGGTCACGTGATGGTTGGTGAACACGCAGATGTCACCGGCGATCTCCAGCGACTTCTCGGTGATCTCGCGGGGCGACAGTTCCGTGTTCTCGAGCAGCGCGCGGGCGGCGGACAGGGCGTAGTTGCCGCCGGAGCCGATGGCGATGATGCCACGCTCGGGTTCCACCACGTCACCGTTTCCGGTGATGATCAGCGAGGCCTTCTTGTCGGCCACCGCCAGCAGCGCCTCGAGGCGGCGCAGGGCGCGATCGGTGCGCCAGTCCTTGGCCAGCTCCACCGCGGCCTTGACCAGGTTGCCCTGGTACTTCTCCAGCTGGGCCTCGAAGCGTTCGAACAGGGTGAAGGCGTCGGCGGTACCGCCGGCAAAACCGGCCAGCACCTGGCCGTGATAGAGGCGACGCACCTTGCTGGCGTTGCCCTTCATCACCGTGTTGCCCAGTGACACCTGGCCATCGCCGGCCAATGCCACCTGGTCGCCGCGGCGAACGGAAACGATCGTGGTCATGGAGAATTCTCCTTGGGGAAGCCGAGGCCTCCGGTGACTGTCGAGGGGCAGAGCCCTCTGCATAAGCGATAGGCTGGTAGGTGCGGGCAGGTCGCAAGGATTTCAAGCGCGGGCGACTCGGGAATGCGGCTCGCTGCGCCAAGAAGACGGTGCAACAGAGGAAGAGAGACACCGCCACGATGGGTGCTTGAGCGGTGGCCAGCACGCACCAGGCCCAGACGTGACGTTCTGGGCCTGGTGGGCGTAGCTTCAGTAGGAGGAGGTGTGCCGACGTCAGTTCTGCAGCTGGATCAGCAGCGGCTCTATGCCTTGAGTGCTCATCAGATCCTGGGCCCGCGACAGTTCATTGCGATCGCTGTAGGGGCCGACCTGCACGCGATGCCAGGTGGCGCCGCCGGTGGCTTCGACCTCGCTGATCTTGGCCAGCAGGCCGAAGTCCTTGAGTCGCCCGGCGAGCTGTCGGGCATCGTTGACCTCGCGGAAGGAGGCCGCCTGCAGCATGTAGCGACGCTCGGCGCTGCGCGGGGTCTCGGATGGCGTGGACGACGCTTCCTCTTCGCGGGAGTTGGCGGCGATCACCGCGGCGATGGGGTCGTCCGCGGAGATCTCGTCCTCGCTCGGCTGGGCCGCCTCGGGGCGCTTGGCGGTGGACGCCGGCATCTCCTCATCGGAGGCGATGACTTCGGACTCCGGCAGCAGGGTATAGAACTCGAACGTCGGCATCGGCGGCTCGCTTTCGCTGGCCTGTCCGCCTTGTGCACTGCCACTCGCATTGCTGCCCTGCTGCTCGCCGCTGGAGGGCTTGGGCAGCACCGCCGCCACCGGTGAACGGGGATCCTGCCAGGGAGCGGTACCGTTCTGGTGGTGAGCCAGCAGGAAGCCTGCGGCCACGCCGACGGCGGCCCACAGCCAGCCTGGGATACCTCCGCGGGCCTGCTTGGGTGCTTGCCTGCGCTTCTGGCTGGTGGTTGCTCCGCGCTTGCGCGGGGGCGCCTTGCGAGTGGCCATGGCTTACATCTCCTCCGGTGCACCGACGCCCATCAGGTCGAGTCCATTACGCAGCACCTGACGCGCGGCCAGGCCCAGCGCCAGGCGCGCATTGCGCAGGGCGTCGTCGTCGACCATGACTTTGCAGGCGTTGTAGCAGCTATGGAAGTCGGCTGCCAGATCCTGCAAATATTGGGCGATCTGCTGCGGCTCGCGGGCCTTGGCGGCGTGCTCGACCACCTCGGGATAGCGCGCCAGGCGATTGAGCAGGGCCTTTTCCTGGTCTGCCTCGAGCAGGCCCAGGTTGGCCATGGCGGTGGCGTGGTCGAAGGCCAGGCCTTCGCTCTCGGCCTTGCGCAGCACGCTGCACACCCGGGCGTGGGCGTACTGGACGTAGTACACCGGGTTGTCATTGGACTGCGAGCGCGCCAGATCGATGTCGAAGGTCAGCTGGGAGTCGGCGCGACGGGCGGCGAGGAAGAAACGGGTGGCGTCGCGGCCGACCTCGTCGATCAGGTCGCGCAGGGTGACGTAGCTGCCGGCCCGCTTGGACAGCTTGACCTCGACCCCGGAACGGGTGACCAGCACCATCTGGTGCAGCACATAGTCCGGCCAGCCCTGGGGGATACCGACATCCAGCGCCTGGAGACCGGCGCGTACCCGGGTCACGGTGGAGTGGTGGTCGGCACCCTGCTCGTTGATCACGCTGGTGAAGCCGCGCTGCCACTTGTCCAGGTGGTAGGCCACGTCGGGCAGGAAGTAGGTGTAGCCGCCTTCGCTCTTGCGCATCACCCGATCCTTGTCGTCGCCGAAGTCGGTGGTGCGCAGCCACAGGGCGCCGTCCTGCTCGTAGGTGTGGCCGTTGTCGGTCAGGCGACGGGCGGTCTCCTCGACCTTGCCCTGCTGGTACAGCGAGGACTCGAGGAAGTAGACATCGAAGCCGACGCCGAAGGCGCGCAGGTCCAGGTCCTGTTCGCGACGCAGGTAGGCCACGGCGAACTCGCGGATGGCGTCGAGATCCTCCGGGTCACCCTTGGCGGTGACGTGGCGGTCGTCGGCGTGGATGGTCTCGCCGGCCAGGTAGGCCTTGGCTACGTCCTCGATGTAGCCGCCGCGGTAGCCGTCCTCCGGCCAGCCGTCGCTGTCCGGGCCCAGCCCCTTGGCGCGGGCCTGCACCGACAGCGCCAGATTGGTGATCTGGGCGCCGGCGTCGTTGTAGTAGAACTCGCGGGTGACGTCGTAGCCGGTGGCCTCGAGCAGGCGACACAGGCAGTCGCCCACCGCGGCGCCTCGGCCGTGGCCGACATGAAGGGGGCCGGTGGGGTTGGCGGAAACGAACTCCACCTGCACCTTTTCGCCAGCGCCGGCCAGGCTGCGGCCGAAGGCGTCGCCGGCGTCCAGCACCTGGCGCACCACCTGGGCCGCGGCGTCGGTGGCGGCGAAGAAGTTGATAAAGCCGGGGCCGGCGATCTCGACCTTGGACACGGCGGCGCTTTCGGGCAGGGCCGCTACCAGTTTTTCCGCCACCTGGCGCGGTGCGGCCTTGGCCGGCTTGGCCAGCATCAGGGCGAGGTTGGTGGCGTAGTCGCCGTGGGCCTTGTCCTTGGTCGGGTCGACCTTGTAGGCCGGGGAAAGCTCCTGGGGAACGACTTCCTGCTGCTTGAGCTCGGCAAGAGCGGCATCCAGCAGCGCAACGATGGTGTCTTTCATGAGGCGTCTATGTCCTGTGGCACGGTGGCCGAGCGTGGCGAATCCTGGCGGGAGCACCTGTCGGCGGGCAGACCGCGTATTATCGATGATTGCGCCTGGCCTTTAAAGGCCGGGGCGGCAAAGCTCAGCGTATCGGACCTCAGCTCAGGGTCTGCGGATCGACGTCAATGGACCAGCGGATACGCCGCGCCTCGGGCCAGGCTTCCAGACGGTGGGCTAGCCATTCGAGCGCGGGGTGCAGCTGACTGCGTCGCTCCGCCATCAGCGCGATCTGCAGGTGGTAGCGGTTCTGACGGCGCTCCATGGGGGCAGGTACCGGGCCGAGGCAGTCGAGATCCAGAGCCAGGCTACGTACCTGCTCGCGCAATTCGCCGGCGATCTCCCGGGCGAGTGCCGTCAGGGCGTCTTCCCGGGGGCCTTCCAGGCGGACCAGGGCCATGAAGCGCAGTGGCGGCAGGGCGGCGATGCGGCGTTCTTCCAGCAGCGACTCGGCCAGGGCGTCGTAGCCGCGCTCGGCCAATAGACGAAGGCTGGGGTCGTCCGGGTGCATGGTCTGCACCAGCACTCGGCCAGGGTGGGCGGCGCGGCCGGCGCGCCCGGCCACCTGCTCAAGCAACTGGGCCGAGTGCTCCAGCGCGCGAAAGTCGCTGGCGTAGAGGCCGGCGTCGGCGTTGACCACCACGACCAGGGTGACGTGGGGCAGATGGTGGCCCTTGGCCAGCATCTGGGTCCCGACCAGGATCGCTGGTTCGCCACGCCGGACCTCGGTGAGCATCTTCTCGAGCGCGTCCTTGGCCCGGGTGCTGTCGCGGTCGATACGGTGGACCGGGGTTTCGGCAAAGGTTTCGGCCAGGCTCTCCTCCGTACGCTCGGTGCCGCTACCCAGCGGACGCAGGTCGGCGCTGCCGCAGTCCGGGCAGGCGTCGGGAATGACCCGGCGGCGATCGCAGTGGTGGCAGGCCAGCATCGGCGGTTGGCGGTGCCAGGTCATGCGTGCGTCACAGTGGTCGCACTCGGCCATCCAGCCGCAGGCGTGACAGGCCAGGGTGGGGGCGAAACCGCGGCGATTGATGAACACCAGCACCTGGTGGCCGGCATCCAGCGTTGCCTTGATGGCGTCGATGACCGGCGGAATCAGGCCGCCGCGCCGAGGGCGCCCCTTGAGGTCGACCAGTTCCAGTCGAGCGGGAGCGTGGCGAGTGGCCCGCCGGGTCAACCGCAGGTGAGCGTAGTCACCGGTGCGCGCGCGGTGCAGGCTCTCCAGCGATGGCGTGGCGCTCCCCAGCAGCAGCGGAATGCCATGGCGCTTGGCGCGCACCACCGCCAGGTCGCGGGCGTGGTAGCGTAGCCCGTCCTGCTGCTTGAACGAACCGTCGTGTTCTTCGTCGACGATGATCAGGCCTGGACGTGCCATTGGGGTGAAGATGGCCGAGCGGGTACCGATGATAATCGGCGCCCTCCCGCTGGCCGCCGCCTCCCAGGCGTCCAGGCGCTCGTGGTCGGTCAGCCCCGAGTGCAGCGCCACCACCGGGACCCGGAAGCGCTGGCGAAAGCGCCCCAGGGTCTGCGGAGTCAGGCCGATTTCGGGAATCAGCACCAGCGCCTGGCGCTTCTTGGCCACCACCGCCTCGATCAACTGCAGGTAGACCTCGGTCTTGCCGCTGCCGGTCACCCCGTGCAGCAGGCAAGGGTGAAAGCGATCGAGCCCCTGGTGGAGCTGGTTCAGCGCCTTGGCCTGCTCGTCGTTCAGGGCCAGCGCCGGGCTCGCCAGCAGGCCCTGGCCGTCGTCGGGGGTGGGGCCGGTGAGGGTTTCCTCGTGGCAGCTCACCAGCCCCTTGGCTTCCAGCGCCTTGAGCTGGTCGCGGGTGAAGGATTGCGCCTGGATCACATGGGTGGTGAGGCCCTGGGGATGCTGGCGCAGCATCTCCAGCAGTTCGGCCTGGCGCGGAGCCCGGCCCAGGCGGGCAGGATCGCCGTTCAAGGCGACCTGCCAGCGTTCGCGTACCCGCGCCTCCAGCGGGCGTCCCTGACGCAGCAACACCGGCATGGCATGGGCCAGGGTGTCGCCGAGGGCGTGCTGGTAGTAGCGCGAGGTGAATCGACATAACCACAGCCAATCGCCTGGCAGCGGCGCCTTGTCCAGACAGGCCTGGATCGGCTTCAGCTTGGCCAGCGGCAGGTCGCTGTCGTCACGACAGTCGACGATGACGCCCACCACCTGACGGCGGCCGAACTCGACGCGCACGCGCAGCCCCGGCGACCAGCCCCCTGGCGGGGGCGCCCCCTGGGGGAGGTAGTCGAACAGGCGGCGAAGGGGGGATGGAATGGCGATCCGCAGCACGCGCGGGGCAGGAGAGTCAGCCAATTGGCCTCCACAATGAAGTCTGCTAGAATACTCCGCCGCTTCCTTGATGGGAGCGGATCACCGGCCGGCACAGGGGCTTGACGACGCACCAACGAGTGCCCGTGCCATTACCCGTATGCGGTGCCTGGCAATGGATCAGGTGGCGGCATACCGAAAAGTGAGGTTCACGATGAAACAAGGTATCCACCCGGATTACAAGACGGTCAATGCGACCTGTTCCTGCGGCGCCACCTTCGAGGTCGGTTCCACCGCTGGCCACGACCTGAGCCTGGACGTCTGCTCTCAGTGCCACCCGTTCTACACCGGCAAGCAGAAGCAGGCCACCACCGGTGGTCGCGTCGAGCGCTTCAACAAGCGTTTCGGTGCCGCGCTCAAGCGTTGATCGTACGGAGCTGAACGCGCCAGCGAGAAACGCTGGTCGACGATGCTCGGGCAATGTCCCCTTCGAACCCGCCTTCATGGCGGGTTCGTTGCGTCTTGGGGCGCGCAGAGGAACGGGGGCAAAGGACAGGGCCCGCGACCGCGTGAGCGATCCCGTTATTGCGTTGCATCAATGCGCAACGCGCGGCGGGCGACTAGGCTTCAAGCAGCAAAGGGAGGCGATGGTCGGGCCTCATCGTTGTCACGGGGCGAACTCGCGCTTGCCCGAGCGGTGAGCTTCCAGCGTCACCCTTGGCCCATCTCTGCGCTCACCTTCCTTGCATCTTTCTTCATGACAAGGGTTGGTGCAATGCAGCAAAAGTTGTCGACATTGTCAGCGAAAATCCTGAAACGGGCGTATAACTGACGCTTTTCTCAATCATGTTGAGAAATGGAATATTTTTCTATATTGTGTTGCCACCGTTCCACAAGGACATCCGGACACCAAGCATGACGGACGCAAAGAAGCAGGCTGCGCTGGACTATCACGCTCTCCCCATTCCCGGAAAGCTGTCGGTCGAACTGACCAAGCCGACCGCCACGGCCAAGGACCTGGCGCTGGCCTACAGTCCCGGCGTGGCGGAGCCGGTGCGAGAGATCGCGCGGGACCCGGAAAACGCCTATCGCTATACCGGCAAGGGCAACACCGTTGCGGTGATCTCCGACGGCACCGCCATCCTTGGCCTCGGTAACCTGGGGCCGCTGGCGAGCAAGCCGGTGATGGAAGGCAAGGGTGTGCTGTTCAAGTGCTTCGCCGGCATCAACTCTGTGGATATCGAGGTCGACGCCGAGAGTCCCCAGGCATTCATCGATACCGTGGCGCGGATTGCCGACAGCTGGGGCGGCATCAACCTCGAGGACATCAAGGCACCGGAGTGTTTCGAGATCGAGCAGGCGCTGGTCGAGCGCTGCAAGATCCCGGTGTTTCACGATGATCAGCATGGCACCGCCATCGTCACGGCGGCGGGCATGCTCAATGCGCTGGAAATTGCCGGCAAGTCCCTCGATCAGGCGCGTATCGTGTGCATGGGCGCCGGCGCCGCGGCGATCGCCTGCATGAAGCTGCTGGTGGCCTGTGGTGCTCGCCCCGAGAACCTGGTGATGCTCGACCGCAAGGGCGTTATCCATACAGGTCGTGAGGACCTCAACCAGTACAAGGCGATGTTTGCGGTGGACACCGACAAGCGCACCCTGGATGACGCCATCGATGGAGCCGATGTGTTCATCGGTCTGTCCGGCCCTGGCCTGATGACCGCCGATCATATTCGCAAGATGGCCAAGGACCCGATCGTCTTCGCCTGCACCAATCCGGATCCGGAGATCCATCCCGACCTGGCGCGGGAGACCCGCCCGGACGTGATCATGGCCACCGGACGTTCGGACTATCCGAACCAGGTCAACAACGTGCTCGGTTTTCCCTTTATCTTCCGCGGTGCCCTGGACGTGCGCGCCACCCGCATCAACGAAGAGATGAAGGTCGCCGCCGTCCACGCGCTCAAGGACCTGGCGCGGGAGCCGGTGCCCCAGGCGGTGCTGGAAGCCTACGAGCAGGACGCCATGAGCTTCGGCCGTGAGTACATCATTCCGACCCCGGTGGACGTGCGTCTGCTGGAGCGGGTGACCTCGGCGGTGGCCCAGGCGGCGGTGGACTCCGGCGTGGCCAGAAAGCCCTACCCGTCGCACTATCCGCTCAAGACCATCGACGACGTCTACGGCGGCTGAGCCAGGCGCCGATAGATCCAGGCGCCGCTAGATCCAGACGTCTCGACAGCAACGACAAGGCCCTCCAGTGGAGGGCCTTGTCGCGTCTGGTGGCCGTAATCCGATCGGTCCTGGTCGCTAGAACTCGTAGCGCAGTGACGCCGAGGTGATGCGGTCGGTCTTGGCCTCAGCGTCCTCGGGGGGATCCCAAGGGATGGGAGCTGCTTGAGACCTCGCAGCTTAGAACTCGTAGCGCAGCGAGGCCGAGGTGATGCGGTCGGTCTTTGCCTCGGCGTTCTCAAGGGATGAGAGCTGCTTTAGAACTCGTAACGCAGTGACGCCGAGGTGATGCGGTCGGTCTTGGCTTCGGCATCTTCGGGGGGATCCGAGTTGTGCTTGATCTCGTGGGACAGGCGCAGCGACATATGGGCGTTGATGCGGGTATCCAGGGCGGTATAGGAGCGCACCGTCGAGTTCTTGCGGGTGGTCTCCAGCGACAGTTCCTGTTCGAGGGTGGCGCTATCGCTCAGCGCATAGCCGGCCTCCAGGGCGCCGTAGGCCACCGCCAGACGCTGGTCGTTCTCGCCGGGCAGGATGTCGGCACGATAGCCGGGGCCTGCCTCCAGCGCCAGGTGGGCGCGATCGTCGTCGATCAGCTGGCGGCCGTAGCCGGTGATGGCGGTGAACTGGTGGTCGTAGCCGCTGAAGCGATCCTTCTCCCAGCGGCCGAAGCCGAACAGATAGTGCGGGCCGACCAGTTCGCGGCGTTGGCGAAAGGACACCAGATACTGCTCCGCACTGGTCTCGCTGTCCTCGCTGGCGTGGCGGGCCTCGCCGCGCAGGCGTGACAGCCAGGCCCCCTGCAGCCAGGTCAGCTGAGCCTTGCCGAGAAAGGTCTCGCTGTTGGAGTTGCCCGACAGATGGGTGTAGCCGAACTCGACATGGCCGAGAAAGTCCGGCGAGTCGTCATGGACGGGGATCGGGGCGTAGAAGGCGTCCGCCAGCGCGGCTTTTATCGGCACAAAAAGCCCGAAAATGCATAGTGCCGTCGCGGGCAAATAAAAACGGGAAATCACCATAAGGTGGTCTCTAGGAAGGTTCAAGGCGTGGTGGGTAGCGCGAAGTGACAAGGGGCCCCTCCTTCCCGACGGGAAGGAGGGGTAATGGCCTTAGAAGATGGCTTCGTAGGCGCCGGTACCCTGGGAGCCGCTGTGGCGCTCGACGGCGCTTTCGACACGGCGGGGCTGTACGGTGGGCATGTGGTCTTCGTCGAACAGTTCCTCTACGCCGCCACCCTGGCCGTCGCGCAGCAGGCGACCGCTGTTGGCGTCGACCCTGGCGGTGATGATGCCGGGCGGCTGTTCGGGGATGTTCTCCGGCTTGCCGGCCAGCGCCTGGCCCATGAAGTCGACCCAGATCGGCAAGGCGGCCTGGGCGCCGTACTCGGCGGTGGGGGTGTTGTCGTCCTTGCCCACCCACACGGTGGCAGCGTAGTCGCCGTTGAAGCCGGCAAACCAGGCATCACGCTGGTCGTTGGTGGTGCCGGTCTTGCCGACGATGTCGGTGCGCTCGAGTGCCAGGGCGCGGCGGGCGGTGCCGCGCTCGACCACGTCGCGCAGCATGTCGCGCAGCAGGTAGACGGCACGCTCGTTGGCGACCCTGGGCGCCACCTCGTAGGTCTTGCCGTCGATCTGTGTGGTGGTCTGGCCTTCGCTGCATTCGCGGCAGGCCACGCGGGGGCTTGCCTCTTCCACCAGGGTCTGCTGCTCGCCCTGGGTGATCTTCTCGATGAACCAGGGCGACACCCGGAAGCCGCCGTTGGCCAGCACCGCGTAGGCGTTGGTCATTTCCAGCGGGGTCAGGCTGGCGCTGCCCAGTGCCAGCGACAGGCCGTTGGGTAGACGATCACGGGAGAAGCCGAAGTCCACCAGGAAGTCGATGGTGCGACTCAGCCCGATGTTCTGCAGAAGGCGAATGGTGACCAGGTTGCGAGAGCGGGCAAGGCCGACCCGCAGTCGGGTCGGGCCGAGGAAGTCACCGCTGGAGTTGGACGGGCGCCACAGTTCGTTGCTGCCGTCGTTGAGTACCACCGGGGCATCGTTGATGACGGTGGCGGGGGTCACCTCGCCACTGTTCAGGCCCGCCAGGTAGATGAACGGCTTGAAGATGGAGCCGGCCTGGCGACGGGCCTGAATCGCGCGGTTGAACTTGCTGGCGTCGAAGTCGAAGCCGGCCTGGAGCGCGAGGATCGCGCCGGTCTGCGGGTCCATCACCACCAGTGAGCCCTCGGCTCCCGGTTGCTGGGACAGGCGCCAGCTACCGTCCTCGCGCTGGAGGATGCGTACCAGGTCACCCCGGCTGGCGATCTGGGACGCCGAGGAGGGCGCCGCGCCGCGATAGCGGGCGCTCTTGTAGGGCGCGGCCCAGTCCAGCCCATCCCTGGCCAGGGTAATCAGCTCGCCCTCATGGGCCAGCACCTGCATCTCGCGACCTTCGCTCTTCACCACGATGGCGGGTTCCAGCGGACCATAGGTCGGGGTGCGCTCCAGTACCTGCAGCCAGTTGCTGACGTCGCCGTCGACGCCCTCGACGCTGGTCTGGCTGCGTTCGGCCGCGCGACGGGCCGTTTCCATGACCTCGGGGGACTCGGACAGCTCTTCCTCCAGGCCGGTGCGCTCGGTCTTTTCCTGGGCTTCGGCCAGACTCTGAGGAATCTCGGTGTCCTCAGGCCCGCGCCAGCCATGGCGGGTGTCGTAGGCGATCAGGCCATTGGCCAGCGCCTGGCGAGCCATGGGCTGGAGCTCGCTGTCGATGGTGGTGGTGATGCGATAGCTGCCGGTATAGGCCTCGTCACCGAAGCGATCGGTGGCGAACTGACGGGCCATCTCGGCGACATAGTCGGCCTGAACCTCGGCCTTGGCCACGTGGCGACTGGCGGTGATCGGCGCCTGAACCGCTTCGTCATAGGCGCTCCGGTCGATGTAGCCCAGCTCGCGCATGCGAAACAGGATCCAGTTGCGGCGAATCAGCGCGCGCTCGGCGTTGGCCAGGGGGTTGAAGGCCGAAGGCGCCTTGGGCAGGCCTGCGATCATCGCGTGCTGGGCCAGCGTCAGCTCGTCGAGCGGCTTGTCATAGTAGACCTCGGCGGCGGCGGCGATGCCGTAGGCACGGTGCCCCAGGAAGATCTTGTTGACATAGAGCTCCATGATTTCCTGTTTGCTCAGGATCTGTTCCATCTGCAGCGACAACAGGATCTCACGCAGCTTGCGGGTAAAGGTACGATCCAGCGTCAGCAGATAGTTGCGCGCCACCTGCATGGTGATGGTCGAACCGCCCGACTGGATATCGCCACCGCTGGACACCAGTTCCACTGCGGCCCGCGCCAGGCCCTTGGGGTCGACGCCGGGGTGTTCGAAGAACGCCGAATCCTCTGCTGCCATCAGTGCCTGGAGCATTGGTTCTGGAATGTCCTCGAAGTCGACCGGCATGCGGCGTTCCTCGCCGAATTCGCCGATCAGCTGACCGTCGCGGGTGTAGATGCGCAGTGGCGTCTGCAGCTCGAAGTCCTGCAGTTGACGGACATCGGGAAGCCCAGGAGCGAAGTAGAGGGCGGCACCGACGACGCCCAGGGCCGCGGCGGCGCCAAGCGATATCACCAGCCACACGGCGGAGAAAATGAGCGTTCTGAGATACTTCATGAAATCGCGGTGTCCATGCTGAGAACGAAAAACGGCGGGGCGAAGAGATGGGGTAAGGCAGTCCTTTGCGTCGGCCATTATAGGAACTGGGAGGGCCTGTCACCACCATTGTGACGAATTGCCCGTCTTGTTGCACAAAGTGCCGTCATGGATCAGTAAGGCCCGGCCAGGTTTTGGCTAGGCTGGCGCCACAGCGTCGTGCATCGGGCGCGGTGCCATGGTGGCAGTGTGATGGGCTCATGTGGTTTTCCTCGAAGGACAAGGGTCTGGTCGGTGTCGATATCACCTCCGCCTCGGTCAAGTTGATCGAGCTGGTGGAGGACGACGCCGGCCACCGCGTGGCCGGCTACGCGGTCAGACCGCTGCGTCAAGGGGCCGTGGTGGAGCGCCGCATACGTGATATGGGCGAGGTCATCGAGGTGCTGTCGCGGGTGGTCGAGCTGGCCTCTCCAGGGAGTCGAGAGGCCGCCGTGGCGGTGCCATCCCGCGCGGCGATAACCCGGGTACTGCGCTATCCGGCAGCGCTCGATGATGAAGAGATCGAGGCCCGTATCGAATGGGAGTCAGACAAGCACATACCGTTTCCGTTCCGTGAGGTGGCCTTTGACTTCTATCGCCTGGGACGCTGCTCCGACGATCCGCAGTGGCAGGAGGTGCTGCTGGTGGCCTGTCGTCGCCAGGACGTCGAGCAGTTGACCCAGGCGCTGGAGGCCAGCGGGCTCATGCCTGCGGCGGTGGATGTCGAGAGCTTCGCCATCGAGCGGGCCATCGCTGGCCTTTGCCGTCGTCGCCGACTGGGGGACGGCGCTCTGGCCCTGGTGGACGTGGGCGCCTACCTCAACACGCTGCACGTGGTGGTGGCCGGGCGCATCGTCTACAGCCATGACAGCCTGTTCGGCGGCATGCAGCTCACCGAAGCGATCCAGCGTCACTACGGTATCGGCATGGATGAGGCCGGCTTTGGCAAGAAACGGGGCGGTTTGCCGGACGACTATTCGCAGACGGTGCTGGGGCCCTTCGTCGAGACCCTGGTGGAGCACATCCAGCGATCGTTGCAGCTGTATCAGGTGTCGGACCATGTGCGCCCGCTCGAGCGACTGCTGTTGACCGGAGGTGGCAGCCTGGTCGCGGGGCTTGCCGATCGTCTGAGCCAGGCCCTCGGCCTGCCGGTCAGCCAGGTGGACCCGCTGGAGGGGATGGCGCTCAAGCCATCGCTGGACGCGGCGGCACTACGCGGCGAAGCGCCGGCCCTGCTGACCGCCTGCGGCCTGGCCATGCGAGGACGACCATGAAAGATGTGACGATCAACGAGGTCCAGGTCAATCTGCTTGACTGGCGCGAGGCCGCTCGCGCCAGGCGCACGCGACGCTTCTGGCTGGCGGTGGCGCTGTCGGCGTTGGCGGGTGTCGGGCTCGCGTTGACGGCGACGCTGTGGCTGCAGTGGGGGTTGAGGCAGATGGAGGCCCGCCAGCGACATGTCGCCGCTGCCGTCGAGCGTCTGGAAGAAAAGTCCGCCGAGATGGTCGATCTCGAACGCCAGCTCTCATTGCTGGATCAGGAACAGGCGTTGCTCGAGCGGCTGCAGGACGAGCGGCGCCAGACGCTTGCGGTGGTCAACGCCCTGGCAGCCACCCTGGCGCCTGGGGTCCGCTACCAGCGTGTCGAGCGCATCGGCGACAGATTGATGCTCGAGGGCGAGGCCGTCGACAGTGCCAGGCTGGTCGAACAGCTGCGCTCCCTCGAGCGTGCGCAGGTCTTTGCCGAACCGCTGTTGTCGCGGGTGGGGGCCGAGCAGGGCTATCAGCATTTTGCGCTGGAGATGACCCTCGCGGCATTGCCGGCGCTGGAGCCCTTGCCATGAATTCAGAGCAGGGCGGTGATGTCAGCTGGCGTGAGCGCTGGCTCGATGAGTGGCGCCGGCTCAAGGCGCTGGACTGGCGTCGGCTGGAGCTGAGTGAGGCCGGGCGCTGGCCGATGTCGCTGCGGACCCTGGTGGCGATCCTGGCTTTCGTGCTCGCCCTGGTGGCCATGGTGGTGGGCTATCTGCATCCCCTGTCACAGCGTCTGGTGGAGTTGCAGCGTCAGGAGCGAGAGGTGGTCGCCGACTTTGAAGGCCGCGCACGCGAGTTGGCGGAGCTTGATCGCCTCAAGAGGCTGTTGGTGGATCTCGATCAGCGTGTCAGCGAGCGGCGTCGCATGTTGCCGGATGGCGCCGCCATCCCATCGCTGTTGGAAGGCATCGGCCAGGTGGCCAAGCGTCGCGGGCTATCGCTGGAGGAGCTCGAACTGAGGCCGGCGCGCCCCCTGGAGCTTTATGTCGAGCGGCCTTTTGATCTGCGGGTGCGGGGCGACTACCACGCCATCGGTGGTTTCGTGGCTGATCTGGCCAACCTGCCTAGACTGGTGACGTTGCACGATTTCAGCCTGTCGCCGGTCGAGGGAGGGCTTGAGCTGCACGCGCTGGCGCAGACCTACAGTATTGGTGACGGGGCGCGCGTCGCCGATGCGCTGGTGGAGGGTTCATGAGGCGGCGCCGGCTGGTGGGCATGCTGATGGGCGCCTTGTTGGGTGTGGCCCTGACGGGTTGCCAGCAGGCGGACCTCGACGCCCTGGATCGGCGTCTGGACGAGGCGCTGGCGCCGGAACTCGATCGGCGGCCGGTAGCGTTGCCCGAGGTAGTGAGCCTGCCGGTGCTGCAGTATCGCTACGCCAACGCGAGAAGTCCCTTTCGCTTCGAGGGCCAGGGCTTCGGCGGTCAGCGGTTTGGGCAAGGCAGCGGTCTTGCTGCCTTTTCCCTGGACGAACTTGAACTGGTGGGAGTGCTGGGTCGAGGGCAGCGGCATTGGGCGCTGTTCGAGGCGCCCGATGGTCATCTCTATCGGGTGGCGCAAGGGGAGATGCTGGCCAATCCGCCCGCCAGGGTCGCGGCGATCAGCGGTGAGGCCGTCAGGCTGGAGGCGGTTGCAGGCAAGGACTATCGCTGGAAGGAGCGTGTCATGAGGATAGGCGAGTGAGCAGGCGACCTGATATCGGTTCATGTCGGACAGGCGAATCGGCGTTTTCGCCTGGGCAGGCGATCGCGCGGTGGCTGGTGGGGGTGGTGGTCGGTGTGCTGCTGGTGTCGCCGGGCTGGGCGCAGGGTGAGGGCTATCAGGGCGCGCCGATCACTCTGAACTTTCAGGATGTCGAGGTGCGCTCGGTGCTGTCGGTATTGAGTGACTTCACCGGTCTCAATATCGTCGCCAGTGATAGCGTCGCTGGGCGGGTGACCCTGAACCTGGAAGCGGTGCCCTGGGACCAGGCGCTGGACATGGTGCTGGAGAGCCAGGGGCTCGATAGTCGTCGGCAGGGCGACATCCTGCTGGTGGCGCCGGCCTCGGAACTGGCCGAGCGTGATCGCCTCAAGCTCGAGGCGGCCTCGCGGCTGGACGAGCTTGAGCCCCTGGTGACCGAACATATCGAAGTGCGGTATGCCAAGGCGGCGGAGCTCGCCGCCTTGCTGCGTGGCGAGAACGGTTTCGGGCTGTTGTCCGATCGCGGGCGCGTGGCCACCGATCCGCGCACCAATACCCTGCTGGTCCAGGACGTGGCCAGTCAGCTTGACGAGATTCGCTGGACCCTGGCGCGCCTGGATGTGCCGGTACGCCAGGTGCAGATTTCGGCGCGCATCGTGGTGGCCCGAGACAACACCGCCGAGGAGATTGGCGTCAACTGGGGGGCACGCAGCCGCCACGACAAGTTGCCTGTGGGGAGCGGGGACGGTGCCCTGTCCGGGGCGCTGGGTGAATCGGTTCAGATCGGTGATGGGGTCTTCGGCAATCGAGGGGATGCCTACGGTGGCCTGGGGGTGGATCTTGGCGATGCCCTGGATCCGGGAAGCTCTTTCAAGTTCGGCTATCTGGCCGGGGATGTGCTGCTGGATCTGGAGTTGCATGCGCTGGAGAGCGAGGGCAAGAGCCAGACCATCTCCGAGCCGCGGGTGATTACCGCCAATCAGCACACCGCCCTGATCAAGCAGGGCAAGGAGATCCCCTACCAGGAGTCCACCTCCAGCGGTGCTACCAACGTGGAGTTCAAGGAGGCGGTGCTGGCGCTTGAGGTCACCCCGCAGATTACCAGCGATGACCGTATCGTCATGGATCTGACCATCAACAATGACACCCTGGCCGAGCAGAGCTTCGACGGCGAGCCGGCCATCGATACCAACGAGATCCAGACCCAGGTGCTGGTCGAGGACGGCGAGACCGTGGTGCTGGGGGGGATTCTCACCACCCAGCAGCTGCATACGCTGTACAAGACGCCCTGGCTTGGCGATATCCCCTGGCTGGGAAAGCTGTTTCGCTATACCGAGGACGTCAACGATAAGGTAGAGTTGTTGGTATTCATCACTCCCCGGATACTCGACGACGGCCTGGCGACTCACTGATGCAGGAAGTACCCAACCTGATTCTGATAGGCCCCATGGGGGCGGGAAAGAGCACCATCGGCCGCCTGCTGGCGGCCGAATTGTCACGTCCGTTCTACGACAGTGACCACGAGATTCAGTCACGCTGTGGCGCGGATATCCCCTGGATATTCGATGTCGAGGGCGAGAGCGGCTTTCGTGACAGGGAAAGCGCCATGATCAGCGAGCTGGTGGACTACGACAAGGTAGTGATCGCCACTGGCGGCGGCGCGGTGCTGCGCGAGGAAAATCGCCAGCGTATCCGCGAGGGCGGTACCGTCATCTATCTGTTCACTACCGTGGAGCAGCAGTTGAAGCGCACCGCCAAGGATCGCAACCGGCCGCTTCTGCAGCGCGGCGATCGCGAGCAACTGCTGCGCGACATGTTCGCCCTGCGTGACCCGCTGTATCGCGCCACCGCGGACCTGGTGATCCGCACCGACCGCCGCGGGCCGCGCTCGGTGGTCAACGATATCGTTCGTCGCGTCCATCGCCTCCTCGACCCTCTCACCTGCAAGGCCTCATCATGAGCACACCCACGTCCGTGAATCCCTTGACCCTGACCGTCGCCCTGGGCGATCGCAGCTACCCCATCCATATCGGACCGGGGCTGGTCGATGACGGTGAGCGTCTGGCCTCCTATCTCAGTGGTCGCCAGGTGATGGTGGTGACCAACGACACCGTCGCCGCGCACTATCTCGAGCGGTTGACCTCGGCGCTGTCAGCGGCCGACGACCGCCTCAGGATAGAGACCCTGGTGCTGCCGGATGGTGAAGCCCACAAGAATGTCGATGGCGTCTCGCGCATCTGGGACGCCCTGCTGGAGGCCGGTTTCAACCGCAAGGCCACGCTGGTGGCGCTGGGCGGCGGGGTGATCGGCGATATGGTCGGCTTCGCCGCGGCGTCCTACCAGCGCGGCATCTCCTTTATCCAGGTGCCCACCACTCTGCTGTCCCAGGTGGATTCTTCGGTAGGGGGCAAGACCGGGGTCAATCATCCGCTGGGCAAGAACATGATTGGCGCCTTCTGGCAGCCCCGCGCAGTGCTGATCGATACCGCCACGCTCTCGACCCTGCCCGAGCGGGAGCTGTCCGCGGGTCTTGCCGAGGTGATCAAGTACGGACTGATCCATGACAGTGACTTTCTCGGCTGGCTGGAAGATGAGATGGCTGCGCTGCGTGACCTCGACGATGTTGTGCTCGCCAAGGCCATCGAACGTAGTTGCGCGATCAAGGCCGAGATCGTCGCCCTCGACGAGACCGAGCAGGACGTGCGGGCGCTTTTGAATCTGGGGCACACCTTCGGGCACGCCATCGAGGCCTACATGGGTTATGGCACCTGGCTGCACGGCGAGGCGGTGGGTGTGGGCATGCTGATGGCGGCGGACCTGTCGATGCGCCAGGGCTTTATCGAGCAGGCCGATGTGACGCGCACCCGTCGAGTGATCGAGCGGGCGGGTCTGCCGGTGGCGGCGCCCAGGGAAATGACGGTTGAGGATTTCGTGTCGCGCATGAAGCTCGACAAGAAAAATACCGATGACCGCATGCGCCTGGTGCTGATGCGCGCGCTCGGTGAGGCCTGCGTCTACGATCAGACCCCGCCGGCGCTGCTCGGCGAATGCATCGAGGCCTACCCGCGGGCCTGATGATGCCAGTCTCCAGCGTATCGACTGCGACGCCCGCCTTGCGCGGGCGTTGTCGTGTCTGGGGCACGCCGAGCTGCAAGGTTGGCTTTGGTTGGCACGGGTGGCTTTGGCGTGGCTTTGGCGTGGAAAGGAACGGCAAGAGACGGGACAGGTATTGGCCGAACAGGGCTTCACGGAGTGCGGTACGAGGTGCTGTCGACGGCTTCGGGATGGGGGGAATAGGCGCCGCTCATGCGTGGATCTGTATGTCGTATGCCTGATCGGCATGGGGTGTCGACAGTTTTTGCGACTAAAGTCTAGTGGCGAAAGGCGTACAGCAAGACTTGCTGGAAACGGCTTCCAAGTCGTTGACCTGATAAGGTTTTTTTTCGAAGCCTTGGTGCAAGCATCAGATTTACGGTGTTTTTTTATGGGGCGTGCGCGGCGGGGAGATTGCGCGAGGGCGGGGGGCTGGCTATGCTGGGTACCCATTTTTC
This sequence comes from Halomonas sp. MMSF_3323, assembly GCF_030733595.1. Classification (NCBI taxonomy): domain Bacteria; kingdom Pseudomonadati; phylum Pseudomonadota; class Gammaproteobacteria; order Oceanospirillales; family Halomonadaceae; genus Halomonas; species Halomonas sp. MMSF_3323. The sequence continues at coordinate 29,223 of NZ_JASHIT010000025.1, forward strand.
GTGCAGTTAGCGAAAGCCCTTAAGGGCTTAAAATCAAAAGAAAAACCTATAATAATATCGCGATTATGCTGTGACTACAACCCTTTCACCTGAGGCGCGCCCATGAACAGAGGTCTTCACCAGCCCGGCGAGTTCCGTGACAACTGCGGGTTTGGCCTGATCGCCCACATGGAAGGGCAGGCTAGCCATGAACTGCTCAGTACTGCCATCGAATCCCTGACCTGCATGACCCACCGTGGCGGTATCGCTGCCGACGGCAAGACCGGTGACGGCTGTGGCCTGCTGTTGAAGATGCCCGACGGCTTCATGCGCCACGCCGCCAAGGAAAGCCTGGGTATCGAACTGGGCGACAGCTATGCCGTGGGCGTGATCTTCCTGCCCGACGACGACCAGCGTGAGGAGCGCGCCCGCCAGGTGCTCGAGGCGAGCCTGACAGAGCGTGGTGTCAAGGTGCTCGGCTGGCGCGAGGTGCCGGTGGACCCCAGCGTGTGCGGCCCGATGGCGCTGGAGTGCCTGCCGCGTATCCGTCAACTGTTCGTCGAGCCCGGTGACGCCGAGGAAGCCTTTGACGTCTCGCTGTTCATGGCCCGCCGACTGGCCGAGCAGGCGCTGATCGACGAGCCGGACTTCTACGTCAGCTCGCTGTCCAGCGACGTCGTCTCCTACAAGGGACTGGTGATGCCGGTGGACCTGCCGGCCTTCTATCAGGACCTGGGTGACGAGCGCCTGGAAACCGCCATCTGCGTGTTCCACCAGCGTTTCTCCACCAACACCGCGCCGCGCTGGCCGCTGGCTCAGCCGTTCCGCCTGCTGGCCCACAACGGCGAGATCAACACCATCGAGGCCAACCGTGGCTGGGCCAACTCGCGCAAGGAGAACTTCGTCTCCGAGCGGCTGCCCGACATCGCCAGCCTCGACCAGATCGTCAATACCACCGGTTCCGACTCCTCGAGCATGGACAACATGCTCGAGGTGCTGCTGACCGGCGGCATGGAGCTGCATCGGGCGGTGCGCATGATGGTGCCGCCGGCCTGGCAGAACGTGGAGATCATGGACGGCGACCTGCGTGCCTTCTATGAGTATAACTCCATGCACGTGGAGCCCTGGGATGGTCCCGCCGGTGTGGTCATGACCGATGGCCGTCAGGCCCTGTGCATGCTCGACCGCAACGGCCTGCGCCCGGCGCGCTGGGTGATCACCCGCAACGGCTTCATCACCCTGGCTTCCGAGATCGGTACCTACGACTACAAGCCCGAGGACGTGGTGGCCAAGGGCCGTGTCGGCCCCGGTCAGGTCCTCGCCGTGGACACCGAGACCGGCGAAGTGCTGCACACCAGCGACATCGACGAGCGGTTGAAATCGGCCTATCCCTACAAGCGCTGGCTCAAGCAGGAGGCTCAGTTCCTGGAGTCCGCGCTGACCGAGCTCGCCGCCTTCAAGAACATGGACTCCGACACCCTTCAGGTGCAGCAGAAGATGTTCCAGGTCAGCTTCGAGGAGCGTGACCAGGTGCTGCGTCCGCTGGGCGAGAGCGGCCAGGAAGCGGTGGGCTCCATGGGTGACGACACCCCTATGGCGGTGCTCTCCGGCAAGCACCGGATGCTGTCGGACTACTTCCGTCAGAAGTTCGCCCAGGTCACCAACCCGGCCATCGATCCGCTGCGCGAAGCCATCGTGATGTCGCTGGAGACCTGCATCGGTGCCGAGCGCAACGTGTTCAAGGCGACCCCGGAGCACGCCCACCGTATCGTGCTGACGACCCCGATCCTGTCGCCGCGCAAGTTCACCGCTCTGGTAGGCCAGGACGACCCGGCCTTTGCCAGCCAGCGTCTGTCGCTGGGCTATGACCCGGAGCAGACAGGGCTCAAGGCGGCGCTGCTCGAGCTGTGTCGCGAGGCCGAGGCGGCGGTTCACGAGCACAAGGTGATCCTGGTGCTGTCCGACGCCGACCTGCCCCAGGGGCAGGTGCCGATCCATCCGGCGCTGGCGGTGGGCGCGATCCACAACGAACTCGGTCGCAAGGCCCTGCGCCCACGGGTCAACCTGATCGTCGAGACCGGCTACGCCCGTGACGCCCACCAGATGGCGGTGCTGTTCGGGGTGGGCGCCACCGCGGTCTATCCGTGGCTGGCCTACCAGGTGATGGCCGACATGCATCGCACCGGCGAGCTGTCCGGCAATCCGGCGGACGCCCGCGAGAACTACCGCAAGGGCCTGCAGAAGGGACTGTTCAAGATCCTCTCCAAGATGGGCATCTCGACCCTGGCCTCCTACCGTGGTTCGCAGCTGTTCGAGGCGGTGGGTCTGTCCTCCGAGGTGATGGATCTTTGCTTCACCGGCATGGCCTCGCGCATCGAGGGCACCGGCTTCAACGAGATTCAGCTGACTCAGGTGGCGCTGGCCAAGGACGCCTGGAAGCCGCGCAAGGGCATCTCCCAGGGCGGCCTGATGAAGTACGTCCATGGTCACGAGTACCACGCCTACAACCCCGATGTGGTCAAGGCGTTGCAGGAGGCGGTGCAGGAGGGCGACTACGCCAAGTGGAAGAAGTTTGCGCAGCTGGTCAATGATCGCGCGCCCGCCACCATCCGTGACCTGCTGAAGCTGAAGCCCGCCGCCGAGGCGTTGCCGCTCGAGGAAGTCGAACCGGTCGAGGACCTGCTGCCACGCTTCGACAGCGCCGGCATGTCGCTGGGTGCGCTGTCGCCGGAGGCTCACGAGGCCCTGGCCCAGGCCATGAACGAGGCCGGTGGGCGCTCCAACTCCGGTGAGGGTGGTGAGGATCCGTCGCGTTACGGCACCATCAGAAGCTCCAAGATCAAGCAGATCGCCTCCGGGCGCTTCGGTGTCACCCCGGCCTACCTGGTCAACGCCGAGGTGCTGCAGATCAAGGTGGCCCAGGGCGCCAAGCCCGGCGAGGGTGGCCAGCTTCCCGGTGGCAAGGTCAACGAGTTGATCGCCCGGCTGCGTTATTCGGTGCCGGGGGTGACCCTGATCTCGCCGCCGCCGCACCACGACATCTACTCCATCGAGGATCTGGCCCAGCTGATCTTTGACCTCAAGCAGGTCAATCCCGACGCCCAGGTGTCGGTCAAGCTGGTCTCCGAACCCGGCATCGGCACCATCGCCACCGGCGTGGCCAAGGCCTACGCTGACCTGATCACGGTGTCCGGCTACGACGGCGGCACCGCGGCGAGCCCGCTGACCTCGATCAAGCACGCCGGTTCACCCTGGGAGCTGGGCCTGCCGGAGGTGCATCAGGCGCTACGCATAAACGGCCTGCGCGACAAGATCCGGCTGCAGACCGACGGCGGCCTGAAGACCGGCCTGGACGTGATCAAGGCGGCGATTCTTGGCGCCGAGAGCTTCGGCTTCGGTACTGCTCCGATGGTGGCGCTGGGCTGCAAGTACCTGCGTATCTGCCACCTCAACAACTGCGCCACCGGTGTCGCCACCCAGATGCAGTACCTGCGCGACGAGCACTTCCGTGGCACCGTCGACATGGTCAAGCACTACTTCCGCTTCATCGCCGAGGAAGTGCGCGAACTGATGGCGCTGGTGGGTGTGCGCAAGCTCACCGACCTGATCGGGCGCACCGACCTGCTCGAGGTGTTCGAGGGGCTGACGCCTTCGCAGCACAAGCTTGACCTGACGCCGTTGCTGGCCAACGACCATGTGCCGGCAGATGCCCCTCAGTATTGCCAGGTCAGCCGTAACGTGCCCCATGACCCGGGCGCCAAGAACCTCGAGGTGCTGGAGGCGCTCAAGGACGCCATCGAGTCCAAGGGCGGGGCCGACGTGTCCTTCACCATCACCAACTGTGATCGTTCGGTGGGTGCGCTGACTTCCGGCGCCATCGCCAAGCGTTACGGCGAGGCGGGTCTTGACGACGCGCCGGTGACCGCGCGCTTCACCGGTGTCGCCGGTCAGAGCTTCGGGGTGTGGAACGCCCGCGGACTCAATCTGTACCTGGAAGGTGACGCTAACGACTACGTCGGCAAGGGCATGAATGGCGGCAAGATCGTCATCACCCCGCCGAAGAGCAGTCGGTTCGAGAGCCACAAGACGGCGATCATCGGCAACACCTGCCTGTACGGCGCCACCGGCGGCAAGCTGTTTGCCGCGGGTACCGCCGGCGAGCGCTTCGGCGTGCGCAACTCCGGCGCCCACGCGGTCATCGAAGGCTCGGGCGATCACTGCTGCGAGTACATGACCGGCGGCATCGTCTGCGTGCTCGGCGAGACCGGCGTCAACTTCGGTGCGGGCATGACCGGCGGCTTCGCCTACGTGCTCGACGAGGATCGCTGCTTCGTCGACCGTTACAACCACGAACTGGTGGAGATCCATCGGGTCAACACCGAGGCCATGGAGGCCTATCGGAGACACCTCAGGGAAACCATCGAGGAGTATGTGGCCGAGACCGGGTCATTGCGCGGTCAGGCGATCCTCGAGGACTTCAGCGACTTCATCCGCCACTTCTGGCTGGTGAAGCCCAAGGCGGCGAGCCTGAATGGCCTCTTGGCCCAGTCCACGCGTCAGCCCGAATAACCCGACGGCGTCCCGAACAAGGCAGGAGAACATCATGGCAAACCGTTTGAACAACGACTTTCAGTTCATCGACGTCGGTCGTCAGGATCCGCAGAAGAAGGCGGCGCGCACCCGCGCCCGCCAGTTCGCCGAGATCTACGAGCCGTTCAAGCCCATGGAGGCGGCCAGCCAGGCGCATCGCTGCCTGCACTGCGGTAATCCCTACTGCGAGTGGAAGTGTCCGGTCCACAACTACATTCCCAACTGGCTGCAGCTGGTCAGCGAAGGCAACATCCTCGAGGCGGCGGAGATGTCGCATCGCACCAACTCGCTGCCCGAAGTGTGTGGCCGGGTGTGCCCCCAGGACCGCCTGTGCGAGGGTGACTGCACCCTCAATGACGGCTTCGGCGCGGTGACCATTGGTTCGGTGGAGAAGTACATCACCGACACCGCCTTCGCCATGGGCTGGCGCCCGGACATGAGCCAGGTGACCTGGACCGACAGGAAGGTCGCGATCATCGGCGCGGGCCCCGCTGGCCTCGGCTGCGCCGACATCCTGGTGCGCAACGGCGTCAAGCCGGTGGTCTTCGACAAGTACGCCGAGATCGGCGGCCTTCTGACCTTCGGCATCCCCGAATTCAAGCTCGAGAAGACGGTAATGGAACGTCGTCGTGCGGTGTTCGAGGAGATGGGCGTGGAGTTCCGCCTCAACGTCGAGGTGGGCAAGGACGTCGCCTTCGAGGATCTGTTGGCGAAGTACGACGCCGTGTTCCTCGGCATGGGCACCTATACCTATATGGAAGGTGGCTTCCCCGGCGAGGACCTGCCCGGGGTGCACAAGGCGCTCGACTACCTGATCGCCAACGTCAACCACCGCCTGGGCTTCGAGAAGAATCCCGAGGACTTCGTCTCGCTGGAAGGTCAGCGTGTGGTGGTGCTGGGTGGTGGCGATACCGCCATGGACTGCAACCGTACCGCCATTCGCCAGGGCGCCCGTGAGGTGACCTGCGCCTACCGCCGTGACGAAGAGAACATGCCGGGCTCCCGGCGTGAGGTGGCCAATGCCCGCGAGGAAGGCGTGGACTTCCTGTTCAATCGTCAGCCGGTGGCGGTGGTCGGTGAAGAGCGGGTCGAAGGCGTCAAGGTGGTGCGTACCCGCCTGGGCGAAGCCGACGAGAACGGCCGTCGCCGTCCCGAGGTGGTGCCGGGCTCCGAGGAGATCATCCCCGCCGACGCCGTGGTCATCGCCTTCGGCTTCCAGCCGAGCCCGGCGCCCTGGTTCGAGTCGGTGGGCATCGAGGTCGACGAGCGTGGCCGGGTCAAGGCGCCTGAGCATGGCAGCTTCGCCTTCCAGACCACCAACGAGAAGATCTTTGCCGGTGGCGACATGGTGCGCGGCTCCGATCTGGTGGTGACTGCGGTCTATGAAGGTCGCCAGGCCGGTGAGGGCATCCTCGACTACCTCGACATCTGAGGCTCTGCCGAGCCCCGTCCCCCGCGTGAGAACCATGGCGGAGGGGCGGGGCGGTTTCTCCAGGATGACTTCCTGTTGTGCAAATTGAGCCGTTAGTCGATATCTGCTAGTCTGTCGTCCCATCCTGGCGCGGCTTCCTGCCGGGCCTACCGATCACGTTTCGACAGGTTCTCCATGACACGATATATCTTCGTGACCGGCGGCGTTGTGTCCTCTCTTGGCAAGGGCATTGCGTCGGCCTCGCTGGCGGCGATTCTCGAGGCTCGCGGCCTCAAGGTCACCATGCTCAAGCTCGACCCGTACATCAACGTGGATCCGGGCACCATGAGTCCCTTCCAGCACGGCGAGGTGTTCGTCACCGAGGATGGCGCCGAGACCGACCTGGACCTGGGCCACTATGAGCGTTTCATCCGCACCAAGATGACCCAGTCCAACAACTTCACCACTGGCCGGGTCTACGAGCACGTGCTGCGCAAGGAGCGTCGTGGCGACTACCTGGGCGGCACGGTGCAGGTCATCCCGCACATCACCGACGAGATCAAGCGTCGCGTCTACGAAGGTGGCGAGGGCTTCGACGTGGCACTGGTGGAGATCGGTGGCACCGTGGGTGACATCGAGTCGCTGCCGTTCCTCGAATCCATCCGTCAGATTCGCAGCGAGAAGGGCGCCAGCAACGCCATCTTCATGCACCTGACGCTGGTGCCCTACATCCAGACCGCCGGCGAGACCAAGACCAAGCCGACTCAGCACTCGGTCAAGGAGCTGCGCTCCATCGGTATCCAGCCGGACATCCTGATCTGCCGTAGCGAGGTCGAGCTGGAAGAGACCGAGCGTCGCAAGATCGCGCTGTTCACCAACGTGGAAGAACGCGCGGTGGTACCGCTGCAGGACGCCGATACCATCTATCGGATTCCGCTGATGCTGCACGAGCATGGGCTCGATGACATCGTCTGCGACAAGCTGCGCCTCGAGGCCGACGAGGCCGACCTCAGCGAGTGGGTCAAGGTGCTCGACGCCAAGCTCAACCCGCTCAAGTCGGTGAACATCGCCATGGTCGGCAAGTACATGGAGCTCCTGGACGCCTACAAGTCGCTGAACGAGGCGCTGATCCACGCCGGCATCCAGACCCGCGTGAAGGTCAACGTCGACTACATCGACTCCGAGGACATCGAGCGTCACGGCACCGACCGGTTGGCCGGCAAGGACGCCATCCTGGTGCCCGGTGGCTTCGGTGAGCGCGGTGTGGAAGGCAAGATTGCCACCGCGCGTTTCGCCCGCGAGAACGACATTCCCTACCTGGGCATCTGTCTGGGCATGCAGGTGGCGGTGATCGAGTACGCGCGCCATGTGGCCGGCTGGAACGATGCCGACTCCACCGAGTTCACCCACGACACCCAGCACCCGGTGGTGGGCCTGATCACCGAATGGCTCAACCCCGAGGGCAAGATCGAGGTGCGTGACGAGGCCTCCGATCTGGGCGGCACCATGCGTCTGGGTGGCCAGGAGTGCCGTCTGGCCAAGGGGTCCAAGGCCCGCGAGGCCTACGGTGACGACATCATCGTCGAGCGTCATCGTCATCGCTTCGAGGTCAACAACCAGTTCATCGAGGATCTGGAGAAGGCAGGCCTGGTGGTCTCCGGACGCAGCGTCGACAACTCCCTGGTGGAAATGGTCGAGCTGCCGGACCACCCTTGGTACGTGGCCTGTCAGTTCCACCCGGAGTTCACCTCGACGCCGCGTGATGGCCATCCGCTGTTCACCGGCTTCGTCAACGCGGCCCTGGGTCACAAGGCCAAGCGCACCCGGGCCCAGTCCGCGCACCAGGAGTGATTAACATGTCAGACGTCCAGCGTACCATCGAATTTGCCGGCCTGAGGGCCGGCAATTCATTGCCTCTGGTGCTGTTTGCAGGGATGAACGTGCTCGAATCCCGTGAGCTGGCCCTCGAGGTCGCCGAGGCCTACGTCGAGGTGACCGGCAAGCTCGACATCCCCTATGTGTTCAAGGCCAGCTTCGACAAAGCCAACCGCAGCTCGGTGCATTCTTACCGCGGTCCCGGCCTGGACAAGGGGCTCGCGATCCTCGATGAGGTCAAGTCGCGCTTCGGGGTGCCGGTGATCACCGACGTTCACGAGCCGCACCAGGCGGCGCCGGCGGCCGAGGTGGCCGATGTCATTCAGCTGCCGGCGTTTCTGGCTCGCCAGACCGACCTGGTGGTGGCGATGGCCGAGACCGGTGCGGTGGTCAACATCAAGAAACCGCAGTTTCTGGCCCCCCACGAGATGCGCCACATCATCACCAAGTTCCAGGAAGCCGGCAACGAGCGGCTGCTGCTGTGCGAGCGCGGCTCGAGCTTCGGCTACAACAACCTGGTGGTGGATATGCTCGGCTTCGGCGAGATGAAGGACACCGGCTTCCCGCTGCTGTTCGACGTGACCCACTCGCTGCAGCGCCCGGGCGGGCGCAGTGACAGCGCCGATGGCCGCCGCGCCCAGGTGCTGGACCTGGCCAGGGCCGGGGTGGCGGTAGGCATCGCCGGGTTGTTCCTGGAAGCCCATCCCGATCCCGATTCAGCAAAATGCGACGGCCCCTGTGCACTCCCGCTTGATAAGCTCGAGCCTTTCCTGTCGCAGATCAAGGCGCTGGATGACGTAGTAAAAAAACTACCGTCGATCGAGATACGCTGACGCTACCTCCGTTGGATCGTGTGTTCTGGCCCTGGGGCCTATGGTGTCACCCGGGCGGATCGACAACGTTGACACGAGTTTTTCACCCACAAGGATCCTCAAGATGACCAAGATCGTCGATATTCGTGCCCTCGAGGTGCTGGACTCTCGCGGCAACCCCACCGTGCAGGCGGAAGTCCGCCTGGAAAGCGGCGCGATCGGTGTCGCCTGCGCACCGAGCGGCGCCTCCACCGGCTCTCGCGAGGCGCTGGAGCTGCGTGATGGTGACAAGAGCCGCTACCTCGGCAAGGGCGTGCTGAAGGCGGTGGACGCGGCCAACGGCAAGATCCGTGAGCGTCTGCTGGGTATGGACGCACGCGATCAGCGCGGGCTGGATGATGCCATGCTCGAGCTCGACGGCACCGACAACAAGGAAAACCTGGGCGCCAATGCCATCCTGGCGGTCTCCCTGGCCGCGGCCAAGGCCGCCGCCAACGCCAAGGGCGTGCCGCTCTACGCGCACATCGCCGAGCTCTACGGCCAGCCGGGCAAGTACCTGATGCCGGTGCCGATGATGAACATCCTCAACGGGGGCGAGCACGCCGACAACAACGTCGACATCCAGGAGTTCATGGTCCAGCCGGTCGGCTCGCCGAGCTTCCGCGAAGGGCTGCGCGTCGGCGCCGAGATCTTCCATGCGCTGAAGAAGGTGCTGTCGGCGCGTGGTCTGGCCACCGCCGTCGGTGATGAGGGCGGCTTCGCCCCCAACCTGGCCTCCAACGCCGAGGCGCTGGCGGTCATCAAGCAGGCCGTCGAGGATGCGGGTTACGCGCTGGGCAAGGACGTCACCCTGGCGCTGGACTGTGCCGCCAGCGAGTTCTACAAGGACGGGCAGTACCTGCTGGCCGGCGAGGACAAGAGCTTCGACGCCGAGGGCTTCGGTGACTACCTGGTGGGCCTCAGCGACGAGTACCCGATCGTGTCCATCGAGGATGGTCTGGACGAGTCCGACTGGGACGGCTGGAAGTCGCTGACCGCCAAGCTCGGCGATCGCGTGCAGCTGGTGGGTGACGACCTGTTCGTGACCAACACCCGCATTCTCAAGCGCGGCATCGACGAGTCCATCGGCAACTCCATCCTGATCAAGTTCAATCAGATCGGCTCCCTGTCCGAGACCCTCGATGCCATTCGCATGGCTCAGGACGCCGGCTTCACGGCGGTCATCTCCCACCGCAGCGGTGAGACCGAGGACACCACCATCGCCGACCTGGCCGTGGGCACCTGTGCCGGTCAGATCAAGACCGGCTCTCTGTGCCGCAGCGATCGTGTGGCCAAGTACAACCGTCTGCTGGTCATCGAGCAGGAGCTGGGTGAGCGTGCGAGCTATCCGGGCCGCTCCGCCATCAAGGGGCAGGCGTAGGCCCTTGGCAAGGCACCGATGGTGCTAGTGTCGACGCGTCTTGTAAGAGATTGACTACAGTTCTTGTAAGACATTGACTATTTTGGCGTCGAAAAGGCTCGCAACCGTGTTGCGGGCCTTTTTTATCGCCTTGATTTTTCAATGCTTTTTCCGACAGGCCCTCTCGGTCTGCGTCATGGGTGAGAAAAGTAGGGTGCTTGTGATGACCCCAGAAACTGACAGAATGGCCACACGAATCGAGAGGTCAGGCTTCGCGGCGGCAAGTCGCCCGTCTGTCCCACGGAAACTTCATTGTTTCGGCATCGTTTCCGCAAGGAGGTGGAGTCGACGTCGGCAGTGAAGGGGCATGGATGTCCTCGGTGGTTGACACCCGGATGGGCCGGACTTGCCACTCTTCGGTTCAGGTAGGTGTTTTCGGGATGCGTTCAGGAGTCAAGAGCGCGCCTGGTGCGACAGGAAGTCGCTTCTGGGCACGGAGGGCGCTCAGGGAGTAGGGCGGAGGGAGCCGCCCAAGGAAACGCTTGGAGCGGGCGGCCTACGGGCCGCCTTTTTTTATGCCTGCCTGTCGGGCACCTGCTTCGAAAGGCCATTGCGCCACGTCCTTCCTGCGCCGATGTCGGGCAGAAGTCCGGGCCGGTCGATGCTTGTCCGGGGGCGAGTGGGCCGGAACCCTTCTTCAAGATTTGCTTTACACAAACGCGACAGCCGCCCGGATAAGGCGGCTGTCGCGTTTGTTCAGGTACTGCCTGGCGCGGTGCTCAGCGCTCGAGCTTTTCCAGCTTGCCCGGCTTGCCGTCCCACTGCTCGGCGTCTTCCGGCGGATCCTTCTTCTCGGTGATGTTGGGCCACACCTCCGCCAGCTCGGTATTGATCTCCAGGAACTGTTCCTGGCCCTCGGGCAGTTCATCCTCCGAGTAGATCGCTTCGGCCGGGCATTCCGGCTCGCACAGGGCGCAGTCGATGCATTCGTCGGGGTGAATCACCAGGAAATTGGGGCCTTCGTAGAAGCAGTCCACCGGGCAGACCTCGACACAGTCGGTGTACTTGCACTTGATGCAGTTTTCGGTGACGACGAATGTCATGCCAGTCTCCCTTCCTCGGGCCAGCGCCTTGCCGGCCTCTCTGTACAGTGGTGGCTTTCGCCCGGGTCGTTGGTGACGTGCGTGCGGCGTGGCGCCCATGCAGGCCATGCAACCTTCGCGTCCGGCGTAACATGCCGGCGCGTCTTAATCCTTAATGTTATATAGAAATGGCTTTTTATAATCTACGGTCCTTGGGTGCCACATTCTAGTCCTCGCGCCGCTATCGGGCAAGAGTATGCCTCACAAGGGCCTCACAGTGCCGACTTCCAGCGGTACAGCAGTTCCAGTGCCTGGCGTGGACTGAGGTCATCGACCGCCAGGCCGCCGAGTTCTTCCACCAGTGGGTGGGGGGCGCTGGCGAACAGGTCCGCCTGCTGGGGGGCGGACTGGTGGTGTCGGCTTCCGCCATCCGGATCAGCGCTCCTGCGGCCATGATCGATCTCCTGCTGCTCCAGGGCGGCAAGCTTGGTCCGTGCCTCGGCGATGACGGTCTGGGGCACACCGGCCAACTGGGCCACCTGCAGGCCATAGCTCTGGCTCGCGGGGCCGTCCTCGACCCGGTGCATGAAGACGATGCCATCATTGTGTTCGGCGGCGGTCAGGTGGACGTTGGTCACCGCCGGCGCCTCTGTGGCCAGCGCCGTCATCTCGAAGTAGTGGGTGGCGAACAGGGTAAAGGCGCGGGTACGGGTCAGGTGTTCGGCGCTGGCCCAGGCCAGTGACAGGCCGTCGAAGGTGCTGGTGCCCCGGCCGATCTCGTCCATCAGCACCAGGCTGTGGTCGGTGGCGTTGTGCAGGATATTGGCGGTTTCGGTCATCTCCACCATGAAGGTGGAGCGCCCGCCGGCCAGGTCATCGCTGGAGCCGATGCGAGTGAAGATGCGATCCACCGGGCCGATGGTGGCGCTGTCGGCGGGCACAAAGCTGCCGCTGTGGGCGAGCAGGGTGATCAGGGCCGCCTGGCGCATGTAGGTCGACTTGCCGCCCATGTTGGGGCCGGTGATCACCAGCATGCGGCGATCGTCATCCATGCGCAGGTCGTTGGGCACGAAGGGGCCGTCGCTGACCTGTTCGACCACCGGATGGCGACCACCGCGGATATCGAAGCCTGGGGTCTCTGACAGCGTCGGGCGGACAAAGTCCAGCGCCCGGGCACGCTCCGCCAGGGTGCACAGTACGTCGAGTGCGGCCAGCGCCCTGGCCGTCGCCTGGAGCCTGGCAAGTTCGGCGTTGAGGCTGTCGAGCAGGCTGTCGTACAGCAGTTTTTCCCTGGCCAGGGCGCGGGACTTGGCCGACAGCGCCTTGTCCTCGAATTCCTTGAGCTCCGGGATGATGAAGCGTTCGGCGTTCTTCAGCGTCTGGCGGCGAATATAGTCGGCCGGGGCCTCCTTGGCCTGGGCACGGGGGATCTCGATGTAGTAGCCGTGAACCCTGTTGTAGCCGACCTTGAGCCCGGCAAGCCCGGTGCGCGAGCGTTCGCGGGTCTCGAGCTTCACCAGGTAGTCGCCGGCGTGTTCGGCCAGGCCCCGGTGCTCGTCGAGCTCGTCGTCGAAGCCTTCGGCGATGACGCCGCCGTCGCGGATCACCACGGGAGGATTGTCGACCAGGGCTCGGGTCAGCAGTTCGGCCAGCTCCGGGAAGGGGCGAATGTGCTGGCGCAGGCCGTCGAGCGTGGTGCCGTCGGCGTAGCCGGCAAGGCTCGCCTCGAGTGCCGGCAGGGCGTTGAGGGCGTCGCGCAGCCGTGCCAGGTCCCGCGGGCGGGCACTGTTGAGGGCCACCCGGGCCAGAATGCGTTCGACGTCACCGATCGCCTTGAGGTCGTCGCGCAGCGGCTCATGGCCGTCATGGTCGAGCAGCAGGCTGATGGCCGCCTGGCGCCCCATGACCTGCTCGCGATCACGCAGCGGTCGATTGAGCCAGCGCTTGAGCAGGCGTGAGCCCATGGCGGTGGTGGTGGTGTCGAGCACGCTGGCCAGGGTGTTGTCGCCGCCCCCGCCAAGGTTGGTGTCGATCTCCAGGTTGCGCCGGCTGGCAGCGTCGATGACCACGGTGTCGTCGCGACTCTCGACGCCGATGGCGGTGACATGGGGCAGGGCGCTGCGCTGGGTGTCTCTGGCGTAGTCCACCAGTACCCCGGCGGCGATGATCGCCGCGTGCAGGTGGGCGCAGCCGAACCCCTTGAGGTCCTGCACGCCGAACTGGTCACACAGCACCCGATGGGCGCTCTCGTGGTCGAACAGCCAGTCGCTCTGACGCCGCAGGCCCCGGCGTTCGCCAAGCGCCGGCGGCAGCTCGGTACTATCCGGTACCAGCAGCTCCGCCGGGTCCAGGCGGGTCAGCTCCGACAGCATCTCTGCCTCGATTTCCACCTCGAGCACGCTGAAGCGGCCGCTGGAGACCTCGAGCCAGGCCAGGCCGATGCGCTCGCCCTGGGGCGCGATCGCCACCAGCAGGTTATCGCGGCGGGCGTCGAGCAGGGCTTCGTCGTGGAGGGTGCCGGGGGTGACGATACGCACCACCTTGCGCTCCACCGGTCCCTTGGAGGTGGCCGGGTCGCCGATCTGTTCACAGATCGCCACCGACTCGCCGGCGCTGACCAGGCGTGCCAGGTAGCCCTCGGCGCTATGATAGGGAATGCCGGCCATGGGAATCGGCTTGCCGGCGGACTGCCCGCGCTGGGTCAGGGTAATGTCGAGGGCCGCGGCGGCGCGCTTGGCGTCCTCGTAGAACAGCTCGTAGAAGTCCCCCATGCGGTAGAACAGCAGCACCTCGGGGTGCTCGCGCTTGATCCGCAGGTACTGGGTCATCATCGGCGTATGGCTGGGGGCGCTGGGCTTGGCCATGTCGTTCATGGGATCTCGAAGCGATGTTGATGAGTCGTCGGCGGCGGGCCGGCATCGCGAGGGACGCTGGCGAAAGGCGTCAAGGATAGCATGGGCGCAGGGCGCGCCTGTACCGCTGTGCCGAGATCCGTCTCGGGCTTTCTTCCCGGGGGCCAGGCGTGTCAGCATGATGTATCCACGATGCAGCATTTGTGGGGCCAGAGGGTGTCCGTCTACCCTTGTGGGTGATCGGTCGACGCCTTTTCTGGTGAGTGCGGAGCGATTTTCAAGGAACTCTCTTCCCTTGCGGGACTCTCTCAAGGAGTCGCCTACAAGGAACTGTCTTTACGGACTATTCAAAGGAGCTGTCATATGGACGTTGTACGCATTATTCTCGCGATCCTGCTGCCCCCGCTGGGCGTCTTCCTGCAGGTGGGCTTTGGTCTGCACTTCTGGCTCAATATCCTGCTGACCCTGCTGGGCTATATTCCCGGTATCGTTCACGCCATCTGGATCATTGCCAAGCGCTGAACCTGCCTGGATGACGGGTATCACTGTCGCGGCGATGCGTTGGTGGGCGCTGTACCTGTCGGCTTGTTGTCGCGGTTGTCGTGGCAAGACGTTTCCGAGGCGACGACGAGCCTGTCATTGTTGTCGTGATGTCGTATCGTGACACCCTGTTTTCACCACAAGAGACGGGCCTGCGATGACAAATGCAGACGATCGTGTTCGTCGCCTGGCGATTCGGCTGGGTGAGTTGTGTGTCGAGCGTGGGGTCTCGGTGACCGCCGCCGAGTCCTGTACCGGTGGCGGCGTGGCCGCTGCCATTACCGATATCGCCGGCAGTTCACGCTACTTCGAGACCGGCTACGTGACCTACTCCAACGCCGCCAAGCAGCGGCTGCTGGGGGTGCCCGGCGAGACCCTGGACGCCCATGGCGCCGTCAGTCAGCCGGTGGTGGAGGCGATGGTAGAGGGCGCTTGTCGCGACAGTGGTGCCCGACTTGGCGTCTCGGTCAGTGGCGTCGCCGGTCCGGATGGCGGCAGCGCTGAAAAGCCTGTCGGTACGGTGTGGTTTGCCTTCGCCGTCGACGGGCGGCTCGAGGCCGATCGGCAGCGCTTTGCCGGCGGTCGCGATGAGGTTCGCCAGGCCGCCGTGGTCCATGCGCTCGAAGGCCTGATCAGGCGGCTCGAGAGCCTGACCTGAGCCTTGCCGGTGATGCCCCTTGATGTGCCCGTGGGCGTAGCGTCCAGCGCCGTGTGCCGGGCGTGGGGCGCAAGCGTTCCGGCCCCGCGGCTGTGGCGGTGCAGCGATCAACCCCTCATCCACTATTGATTTGCCCTATGCGCTCGATTCGTCACCTCGAAGGGCTGGTCGTCGTCCGCAAATTTCGTCATACTACTGTTCAGTCATACAGTAATTGCCAGGGTCCGGCGCAGGGCCCGATGGGGACTCGGGCAAGGCGCTCGACCCCGATCCATTGTCTACAGGAGCTCCGTAATGGCGCAGGATCAGAACCGCAGCAAGGCGCTGGACGCCGCCCTTTCCCAGATCGATCGCCAGTTCGGCAAGGGTACGGTGATGCGTCTGGGAGACGCTCCCAGGGTGGTGATGCCGTCGGTATCCACCGGCTCGTTGGGTCTCGATATCGCACTTGGCATCGGCGGTCTGCCCTATGGTCGAGTGGTGGAGATCTTTGGTCCAGAGTCCTCGGGCAAGACCACCCTGACACTGTCGGTGATCGCCCAGGCCCAGAAGGACGGCAAGACCTGCGCCTTTATCGACGCCGAGCATGCCCTCGATCCCAGCTACGCCGAGAAGCTTGGCGTCAATCTGGATGATCTGCTGGTGTCGCAGCCGGATACCGGTGAGCAGGCGCTGGAAATCTGCGACATGCTGGTGCGTTCCGGTGGCGTCGACGTGATCATCATCGACTCGGTGGCGGCGCTGACGCCCAGAGCCGAGATCGAAGGCGAGATGGGCGACTCCCACGTCGGCCTGCAGGCCCGACTGATGTCCCAGGCGCTGCGCAAGATCACCGGCAATATCAAGAACGCCAACTGCATGGTGGTGTTCATCAACCAGATCCGCATGAAGATCGGGGTGATGTTCGGTAGCCCCGAGACCACCACCGGCGGTAACGCCCTGAAGTTCTACTCGAGCGTGCGTCTGGATATCCGTCGTACCGGCTCGGTCAAGCAGGGCGACGAGGTCACCGGCAACGAGACCCGGGTCAAGGTGGTCAAGAACAAGGTGGCGCCGCCCTTCCGTCAGGCCGAATTCCAGATCCTCTACGGCAAGGGCATCTACCACGCCGGCGAGGTGGTGGACCTTGGCGTTCAGTGCAAGCTGGTGGACAAGGCCGGCGCCTGGTACAGCTACCAGGGCAACAAGATCGGCCAGGGCAAGGCCAACGCCGCCCAGTTCCTCGAGGACAACCCGGCCATCATGGAAGAGATCGAGTCCCAGATTCGTGCCCAGCTGCTGACCCAGCCGGAGCCGAAGAAGAGCGAGAAGGAAGCGGAAGCCGCGGCGCCCGCTGGCGACGACCTTGGCGACGATCTGCTGTAGCAGGTCGACTCGCGGCAGGCCGGCACGCCGGCCTGTGACGTCGCAACGTACGACTTTCCTCGGGCCCCTCGACAGGGGCCCGAGGCGTTTGTGAAAGGGGGCTCGCGCCGTCGGTGCTCGCCGTCCCGTGCCAACAGGAGATGACATGCACAAGGCTGCCAGCCAGATGTCCCCACGCGAGCACGCCATCGATCTGCTCGCTCGACGCGAATACGGCCGTGAAGAGCTGCGAGGGCGATTGCTGGCCAAGGGGCACGCCCTCGAGGACGTTGAGCAGGCCCTGGAAGCGCTTGCCGATCAAGGCCTGCAGAGCGACCGGCGCTTCGCCGAGAGCTTTCTGCGCGGTCGGTTGATGCGTGGGCAGGGGCCGGTGAAGATGCTGGCGGAACTGGGCCAGAGGGGCGTCGATCGAGCGCTGGCCAGGGAGGCGCTGGCGGAACTGGAGCGCGAGGAGTCCGTCGACTGGTATCGACTGGCCAGCGAAGCGCTGGAGCGGCGCTTCGGCCGAGAGCTGCCAGCGGATGCCAGGGAACGTGCTCGACGTGAACGCTTTCTGGCCGGGCGCGGTTTCGACTTCGACCATGTGCGCGAGGCGATACGGGCCCTCGGCGATGATTGAACCGCCGCCAGACGGGCCTTCTCGGATGCGGTTTTGCACGACCCACTTTAGTCGCTTGACAACTACGCTATAATGTCCCCTTTTGCGACAGCCCCGGGTCGCGGTTTCATGCTCGGATGCTCCGGCGTGCCACGGCAGTGGGCCGGTTCGACGCGCTCTATCGCTCATCGCCACGGATATTTCATGAAAAGCGCAGATATCAGACAGGCCTTTCTGAGGTTCTTCGAAGAACAGGGTCATACCCGCGTGCCGTCCAGTTCGCTGGTGCCGGGCAACGATCCGACGCTGTTGTTCACCAACGCCGGCATGGTGCCGTTCAAGGACGTCTTTCTCGGGCGTGACCCCAGGGACTATGTGCGGGCTACCTCCTCCCAGCGCTGCGTGCGCGCCGGTGGCAAGCACAACGATCTGGACAACGTCGGTTACACCGCGCGTCATCACACCTTCTTCGAGATGCTGGGCAACTTCAGCTTCGGCGACTACTTCAAGCGCGACGCCATCGGCTTTGCCTGGACCTTCCTGACCGAGGTGCTGGGACTGCCCAAGGAGAAGCTGTGGGTCACCGTCCACGTCAGTGATGATGAGGCCGAACGCATCTGGAAAGACGAGATCGGTATCGATCCCGAGCGCTTCTCCAAGCTGGGCGAAGACAACTTCTGGCAGATGGGCGACACCGGCCCTTGCGGTCCCAGCTCCGAGATCTTCTACGATCATGGCGCCGAGGTGTGGGGCGGCCCTCCCGGCAGTCCGGAGGAAGACGGTGATCGCTACATCGAGATCTGGAACCTGGTGTTCATGCAGTTCGATCGCGACGCCAGCGGCGAGATGAAGCCGCTGCCCAAGCCGTCCATTGATACCGGCATGGGGCTGGAGCGCATCGCCGCGGTCATGCAGGGGGGCCACTCCAACTACGAGATCGACCTGTTCCAGAATCTGCTCAAGGCCGCCGCCGAGGCGACCGGTGCGAGCGACCTGGAGGCGCCGTCGCTGCGCGTGATCGCCGACCATATCCGTTCCTGTGCCTTCCTGATCGCGGACGGCGTGCTGCCTTCCAACGAAGGTCGTGGTTACGTGCTCAGGCGGATCATTCGCCGGGCAATCCGCCATGGTCACAAGCTGGGCGCCCAGGGAGCCTTCTTCCATCGCCTGGTGGCGGCGCTGGACGCCGAGATGGGCGAGGCCTACCCGGAACTGCGCCAGGCTCGCGCACAGATCGAGCGCGTGTTGCTGAAGGAAGAAGAGCAGTTCGCTCGCACCCTGGATCATGGCATGGGCCTGCTGGAGCAGGCGCTGGCCGCGCTCGACGGTGACACCCTGCCGGGCGAGACGGTGTTCAAGCTCTACGACACCTACGGCTTTCCCTATGACCTCACCGCCGATGTCTGCCGTGAGCGTGGCGTCACCCTGGATGCCGAAGGCTTCGAGCGGGAGCTCGAGGCGCAGCGTGAGCGGGCCCGGGCGGCCAGCCAGTTCGGCGCCGAGTACAGCGCCACCATCGAGCTCGAGGGCCAGACCGAGTTCACCGGCTACGACCGCCTCGAGGACAGCGCCAGGGTGGTCGCGCTCTATGACAGCGAAGGCAATGCGCTCGAGCGCCTGACGCCTGAGCATCCCGCCGTGGTGGTGCTGGACCGCACCCCCTTCTACGGCGAGTCCGGTGGCCAGGTCGGTGATACCGGCTACCTGAACGTCGAGGGCGGACGGTTCCTGGTCAAGGACACCCAGAAACAGGCGGGGCATCACCTGCATCAGGGGGTGTTGCTCGAAGGTGAGCTGGTGGTCGGCAGCGAGGTCACGCCCCAGGTGGACGAGAGCCTGCGTGCGGCGACGGTGCGTAACCACTCGGCGACCCACCTGCTGCACAAGGCCCTGCGTCTTGTGCTGGGCGATCATGTCCAGCAGAAGGGCTCGCTGGTGACGCCTGAGCGCCTGCGTTTCGACTTCAGCCACTTCGAGGCGATGAGCGCCGAACAGCTCAAGGAAGTGGAGCGCCTGGTCAACCAGCAGGTGCTGGCCAATGCGCCGACCCGGATCGAGAGCATGACCCTCGATGAGGCCAAGGAGAAGGGCGCCGCTGCCCTGTTCGAGGCCAAGTACGCCGACAGCGTGCGGGTGCTGACCATCGGTGCCGACGACTTCTCCATCGAGCTGTGTGGTGGTACCCACGTGGCCCGCAGTGGCGACATCGGCTGCTGTCATATCGTCGCCGAGAGCGGCATCGCCTCAGGCGTGCGGCGGATCGAGGCGATCACCGGTGAGGGGGCGCTGGCCTACTTCGGCGAACAGGAGGCGCGCCTTGCGCGTGTGGCCGAGCGCCTCAAGGCCAAGCCCGAGCAGCTCGAGGAGCGCGTCGACAGCCTGGTCGAGCGTAATCGCGGCCTGGAGAAGGAGCTCGAGCGGCTCAAGGCCAAGCTCGCCAGCGCCGCCGGCAGCGACATGCTGGCAAGCGCCACCGAGGTCAAAGGCGTCAAGGTACTGGCGACGCACCTGGATGGCGTGTCGGGCAAGGAATTGCGTGGCGTGCTTGACCAGCTCAAGAACAAGCTGGGCTCCGGCATCATCGTGCTGGGGGTGGCCGACGAGGCCGCCGGCAAGGTCAGCCTGATCGCCGGGGTGACCGATGATCTGACCGCCAGGGTCAAGGCCGGGGAGCTTGTCAATCACGTCGCCGGGCAGGTCGGCGGCAAGGGCGGCGGTCGTGCCGACATGGCCCAGGCCGGCGGTAGTGACGTCAATGCACTGCCGGCGGCGCTGGAGAGCGTCCCGGCCTGGGTGGACGCCAAATTGTGATCCCTCTGGGGTCGGGGGCTCGAGAGGGTCCCCGGCCCTTTTTTCTGCCCTGACAAAACTTCGCAGAGACAACAGTTTCATTCATTGAATCCAACGAGCGAGGAAGACGGCATATGGCACTATACGTACAGAAGTTCGGTGGGACGTCGGTCGGCTCGGTGGAGCGCATCAAGGCCGTGGCCGAGAAGGTCAAGGGCTTCCGCGACCAGGGCCATCAGGTCGTGGTGGTGGTCTCCGCCATGAGCGGCGAGACCAACCGCCTGATCGGGATGGCCAACGAGATCAACGACGAGCCGACCCCCCGTGAGATGGACATGCTGGTGTCCACCGGCGAGCAGGTGACCATCTCGCTGCTGGCGATGGCGCTGCACAAGCTGGACGTGCCGGCAACGTCCTACACCGGCTCTCAGGTCGGCATCATGACCGACAGCGCCCACACCAAGGCGCGTATCCAGCGCATCGAGACCGACGAGATGCGTGAAGACCTGGACGCTGGCCAGGTGGTGGTGGTCGCCGGCTTCCAGGGGGTCGATGAGGAAGGCAATATCACCACCCTGGGTCGTGGCGGCTCGGACACTACCGGTGTGGCGCTGGCGGCCGCGCTCAAGGCCGACGAGTGCCAGATCTACACCGATGTGGACGGCGTCTACACCACCGACCCGCGGGTCTGCTCCAAGGCCCAGCGCCTGGATTCGATCACCGTGGAGGAGATGCTGGAGCTTGCCAGCCTCGGCTCCAAGGTGTTGCAGATTCGCGCCGTCGAATTTGCCGGCAAGTACAATGTTCCGCTGCGCGTGCTGTCCAGTTTCGAGGACGGCCCCGGCACCCTGATCGTTGCAGACTCCGAACAAGACGAGGATTCCATGGAAGAACCGCTGATCTCAGGCATCGCCTTCACCGCCAACGAAGCCAAGCTGACCCTGCTCAACACGCCGGACGTGCCGGGCGTGGCCTCGCGCATCCTGGGCCCGATCGCCGACGCCAACATCGAGATCGACATGATCGTGCAGAACGTGGCGCCGGCCGGTGACTACACCGACTTCACCTTCACCGTAGCCAAGGGTGACTACAAGCAGACCATGCGCATCCTCGAGCAGCAGGTCATCCCCGATCTGGGCGGTGGCGAGTTGCGTGGCGACGATAATATCGCCAAGGTGTCTCTGGTAGGGGTGGGTATGCGCTCACACGCCGGGGTCGCCTCGAAGATGTTCCGCGTGCTGTCCGAGGAAAACATCAACATCCGCATGGTCTCGACCTCGGAGATCAAGATCTCCGTGGTGATCGACGAGAAGCAGATGGAATTGGCAGTACGTGCGCTGCACAAGGCATTTGGTCTCGACAAGGCCGATATCGAGAGCGAATAAGTTTCTCGGCGCGGCGCACACCTTCTACGCTTTAAGGAGTCCCCTCGCCAATTCGGCCGGGGGCTTCCCTTAAACGGCACAATCAGGTGTCATGAGTCGCTAGTGCTCGCCACCAAGAAAGAGGGCACGTCGTCCGGAAGCGTGACGGCGTAGCGACTCACGTAACAAGTCTGAGAAGGAGATCAGTCATGCTCATCCTGACACGCCGCGTCGGCGAAACCCTGATGATCGGGGACGATATCACCGTCACCGTTCTGGGGGTGAAGGGAAATCAAGTGCGTATCGGCGTGAATGCGCCCAAGGACGTTGCCGTCCACCGTGAAGAGATCTACCAGCGCATCCAGCGCGAGAAGGCTGACGATGGCGCTGCCGATGATGAGTGAAGGTGGTGGCCGAGCGGAGAACTTTTTTCGCCTCGGGCTGGACAAAGGCCTTACGTCTCGGTAGGATACGCACCGTGCCGATGAGGGAGAGGTGGCCGAGTGGCTGAAGGCGCTCCCCTGCTAAGGGAGTATGGGGTTTATAGCCTCATCGAGGGTTCGAATCCCTCCCTCTCCGCCATTTTACGATGCATGTCGTGAAGCGGCTTCATGGGTACCGATGATCAGGCATGTTGGATGCCTGGTGCATCAAGAGATTGATACGCGCCCGTAGCTCAGCTGGATAGAGTACCTGACTACGAATCAGGTGGTCGGAGGTTCGAATCCTCCCGGGCGCGCCAGATTCAGACCCGCTCTCTTCGGAGGGCGGGTTTTCTGTTTCCTGCCAAGTTTCCTGTCCAGTTTCGTGCTGACCGGCTGGCGACCACTGCCGGTTGCGATCGTTTAGGCGCCTGTCGAAGGATGGGCGCCTTTTTTTATGCTGTTTCCTGCCAAGTTTCCAGACAAGTTCCGTGCTGACCGGCTGACTGGTGTCGATCCGTTATGAACGGTGCTGTGTCGAGCGTCGGTCGTTGTCTCCCCTGGCCTGGTCTAGGCTGAAGCCTGACATTCACGCATCGGGAGGGCGGCGCATGGGCGGCAAGGTGGCGGCGGCGTATCAGGCGACCAGGGGGTCAGTGCTCGACGTGGATCGCGCCTTCTATGACGGCCTGACCGAGCGGGCGGGGAGGCGGCGGCGGGTGGCCAGTCACCGGGTCCCGATTCGTGATGGGCTGGCATGGGAGGTCAAGGCGGGGCAGGTCTTTCGCATCGCCATCGTCGATGGCGCCCAGGTCGGTGACTTCAACATGTGGCATCGCCATGACCCGCGCGAGCGCATGTGGGCCTCGCGCACCCGTCAGCTGCAGCGGGCCCATGTCAGCACCTACGACAGGCTGTGGTCGACGCTGCCCTTTCTGCGTCCCATGGCCACCATCATCGACGACACTCTGGCAGGCTACGGTGAGGACGCCGAAGGCGGGCGTGTGCATGACCTGCTGGGAACCCGCTGCGATCCCTACGTCAATCGCCTGTTGACCGGCGAGGATTTCGACTTTCACTGCCATTCCAACCTGGTGAGGGCGGTCGCGCCCTGGGGGTTGACCGAGTTTGACGTGCATGACGTGCTCAATGTCTTCCAGTGCACCGGGCTCAACGACGATGACCAGTACTTCATGAAGGCCTGTCCGGCGCGGCCTGGGGACTATCTTGAGCTGTTTGCCGAGATCGACCTGTTGTGCGCGCTGTCCTGCTGTCCCGGTGGCGATCTGTCGGTGGATCTATGGGGGCCGGACGCCAGGGATCCGCTGTCCACCTGCCACCCCTTGGCGGTGGAAGTGTTCGAGGTCGAGTCCGAGCGGCTGGCGCAGTGGCAGCCGCCCGAATCTCCGGCCTATGCAGGCGCCCACGGGCGGCGTGATCCCGATGTGGATTGGGCCGATCTCAAGGACAAGAGCTAGGCGCTGCTCCGATCGGATTCCTCTCCGGGAGGGGAGGTTGGCCTGCCTATCCCTATTGGGCGGCGGCGACTGCCTCGCTTCGGTGCTTGGGTGAGGCGAGATTCTGGCGCAGTGTGGCGTCAGGTGCGGTTTCTGGCGCTGCGTCTGATTCGATGCGCTGGGCGCCGAGCCCCGCAAGGAATTCATCGAGATCGGTGATGCGGCGCAGGGCCTGAAAGCGGGAGGCGGCCTCGCGGTCGCGCGCCTTCATGTGGTTCATCCACTGCTTTAGTAGCGATACCACCACTTTTGCCGGGAGTGTGGTACGCTGCATTGCAGCATAGGACGTCAGGATACCGGCTCGCTGGGCCCATGTCGTGGCCGGCAGGCGCTCTCCGGTGCACTGCCAGTGGCGGATGCGCGGGGCGAGTTTCGGGTCGGCCAGGGCGCCGCGGCCAAGCATGACGTCGCGACAGCCGGACAGGGTGCGTGCCTTCCAGTAGTCCTCGAGGGTCCAGATGTCGCCGTTGGCGACGACCGGGATGCGCAGGCGCTGGTTGATGCGGCCGATCCACTCCCAATGGGCCGGCGGGCGATAGCCCTCGTCCCGGGTGCGGGCATGCACCACCAGTTGGGTGGCGCCGGCGGCCTCGGCGGCCAGGGCGCAGTCCAGCGCCCGGCGGCGGTCGGAGAAGCCCAGGCGGATCTTGGCAGTGACCGGGATGCTGTCGCCCACGGCACGGTGGACGGCGTCCACGGCACGCTCCAGGCGTCGCGGATCGCGCAACAATGAGGCGCCGCCGTCATGGCGGTTGACCAGCTTGGCTGGGCAGCCGAAGTTCAAGTCCAGGCTGATGGCGCCGAGGCGCAGCGCCTGGCGGGCATTGGCAGCCAGGGCGTCGGGGTCGGAGCCGAGCAGTTGCAGGTGCACCGGGATGTGGTTGGGGGTGATGACGCCCTCGGTCGCCAGTTCCGGGCAGTGCTTGTAGAACACTCGAGGCGGCAGGCGCGCGTCCACCACCCGTACGAACTCGGTGACCGTCCAGTCGAAGCCGGCGTCACGGGTCAGCAGGTCGCGGGTGTGGGCGTCGATCACGCCCTCCATGGGCGCGAGCCCGATGCGACCTTCGTCTAACCCCTGTTTATGTAGTAATTTAACAACCAAAACTGCTACCTTTAGACCATGGTGCTGTGCCGGGGATGTGGCAGGGTATAGCATCAAAATTTTTGCGCAAGCCGTATGATCCAGAAAGATCAAGGCAACTTTGGCGCTACAACGCGGAGGATCCCGCATGCAAGACACTCAGTTGCTCAACGAGGGCCTCAGCCTGATGGCGCTCGGCATGGGTTTTGTTTTTGTTTTTCTTACGGTGCTGGTGATCACCACCACGCTGATGTCTCGTGTCATCGGTCGCTACTTTCCCGAACCGGTGCCGGTCGAGGCGCCCAAGCGCGGGGCGGCACCCGCCGCGCCGGGCCAGGACGATGCGGTGATGGCGGCGATCTCGGCCGCGGTTCACCGCTACCGCCAGCGTCGCTGAGGTCGTCCGTACCAGGCGACGACCCTGACCGTGAATTTCGACAAAGCGCTTCATAACGATAAGGACCCAGCCATGAGCGAATCTGCACGCCCGCTAGGCATCACCGATGTCGTGCTACGCGACGCCCATCAGTCTCTGTTCGCCACCCGCATGCGTATCGACGACATGCTGCCCATCGCCGAGAAGCTCGACAAGATCGGCTTCTGGTCGCTGGAATCCTGGGGCGGCGCCACCTTTGACGCCTGTATCCGCTACCTCGGCGAAGATCCGTGGGAGCGGATACGGGCGTTGAAGGAAGCCATGCCCAATACGCCCCAGCAGATGTTGCTGCGGGGCCAGAACCTGTTGGGCTATCGCCACTATGCCGATGACGTGGTCGACCGCTTCGTCGAGCGCGCCAAGACCAACGGGGTCGATGTCTTCCGCGTGTTCGATGCGATGAACGACCCACGTAACCTCGAGCGTGCGATCCAGGCGGTCAAGGCCAACGATGGCCATGCTCAGGGTACCATCTCCTACACCAAGAGCCCGGTGCACACCCTGGATAGCTGGGTGGAATTGGCCAAGTCCATCGCCGACATGGGCGCCGACTCCCTGGCGATCAAGGACATGGCGGGGCTTCTGACTCCCTATGACGCCTTCGAGCTCGTCACCAAACTCAAGTCGGCGCTGAATATTCGCATCCATCTGCACTGCCACGCCACTACCGGGCTTTCGTCGGCGACCGCGCTCAAGGCCGCCGAGGCAGGCGTCGACAACGTCGATACCGCCATCTCCTCGATGTCGATGACCTACGGCCACAGCCCCACCGAATCGCTGGTGGCGATGCTCAAGGACACCGAGCGCGATACCGGCCTGGACCTGGAGGCCCTGGAAGATATCGCCGCCTATTTTCGTGAGGTGCGCAAGAAGTACGCCGCTTTCGAGGGCTCGCTCAAGGGCATCGACTCGCGCATTCTGGTGGCCCAGGTGCCGGGCGGCATGCTCACCAACATGGAAGGCCAGTTGAAGGAGCAGGGCGCCGGTGACCGTCTCGACGAGGTGCTCAAGGAGATTCCTCGGGTCCGTGAAGACCTCGGCTTTATTCCGCTGGTGACCCCCACCTCCCAGATCGTCGGCACCCAGGCGGTGATGAACGTGATGATGGGGGAGCGCTACAAGTCCATCTCCAAGGAGGTGCAGGCGCTGCTCAAGGGCGAGTACGGCGCTGCGCCGGCGGACTTCGACAGCGAATTGCAGAGCCGGGTGCTGGACGGTGCCTCGCCGATCACCGAGCGTCCTGCGGATCGGCTGGATCCCGAGATGTCGCGGTTGACCGATGAGCTGGCCGCCAAGGCCAAGGATGACGGCATCCGTCTGGCCGAAGGCGAGCGTCAGGTAGACGACGTTCTGACCTACGCACTGTTCCCGCAGATCGGGCTCAAGTTCCTCAAGAACCGTGACAACCCCGACGCCTTCGAACCCGCTCCCAGTGTCGAGGCGGCGACGCCCGCTGCGCCCGCCAAGGCGACGGCGGCCAAGGCTGGTACCGCCGGACCCGAGACCTACACCGTCAAGGTCAACGGCACCGCCTACGTGGTCGAGGTCGCCGAGGGTGGCGACATTTCCCAGGTCAAGGAAGCGCCCGCCGCTGGCTCTTCTGACGCTGCACCGGCGGCGCCGGCAGCTTCCTCCGGCGAGACCATCGATGCACCGCTGGCCGGCAACATCTTCAAGGTCAACGTCAAGCCCGGCGACAGCGTGGCCGAGGGTGACGTGGTGGTCATCCTCGAGGCGATGAAGATGGAGACCGAGGTCCGCGCTGCTGCTGCCGGCACCGTGTCTGACGTCCAGGTCGCCGAGGGCGACAGCGTCTCCGTCGGCGACACCCTGATCGTGCTTTAAGGACCTCCCATGGAGAAGATTCTGACCCTATGGTACGGCTCCGGGCTGTACAACCTGACCCTGGGCCAGGCGGTGATGCTGGTGGTGGGCCTGCTGCTCTTGTGGCTGGCCATCGCCAAGAAGTTCGAACCGCTGTTGCTGGTGCCGATCGGCTTCGGCGGCATCCTGGCCAATATTCCCGAGGCAGGGCTGGCGTTGTCGGCGGCAGAGCAGGCGGCCCACCTGGGCCGTCCCGAGCTGCTGGCGCAGATGGCCCAGGCGCTCGGCACCAGTCTGCCAGCTGGCGCCGACGTGGATACCTGGCGCTACGCCATCAGCGAGACGCTGCACGGTGATATCTCGCCGGCGCTGCTTCGTACCGCCAACGACCTGGCCATGGATGGGGGCTATTCCCATGGCATGCTGTATCAGTTCTACAGCGTGGCCATCGCCTCCGGTATCGCGCCGCTGGTGATCTTCATGGGGGTCGGCGCGATGACCGACTTCGGTCCGCTGCTGGCCAACCCGCGCACCCTGTTCCTCGGCGCCGCCGCCCAGTTCGGCATCTTCGCGACCCTGATCGGGGCGGTGGGCATGACCGCCATGGGCTGGATGGACTTCAGCCTCAACCAGGCTGCGGCCATCGGCATCATCGGTGGAGCCGACGGTCCGACCTCGATCTATGTCTCGAGCATCCTGGCCCCCGAGCTGCTGGGTGCCATCGCGGTGGCGTCCTACTCCTACATGGCGCTGGTGCCGTTGATCCAGCCGCCGATCATGAAGGCGTTGACCACCAAGAAGGAGCGCAGCATCGCCATGACCCAGCTGCGTCCGGTGTCGAAGCTCGAGAAGATCGTGTTTCCGCTGGCACTGCTGATCCTGGTGGTATTGTTCCTGCCGGATGCGGCGCCGCTGCTCGGGATGTTCTGCTTCGGCAACCTGATGCGTGAGTGCGGGGTGGTCGAACGGCTCTCGGACACGGCGCAGAACGCCCTGATCAACATCGTGACCATCTTCCTCGGACTGTCGGTGGGCTCCAAGCTGATGGCCGACCGCTTCCTGGCGGTGGAGACCCTGGGCATCCTCGGGCTCGGCATGGTGGCCTTTGCCATCGGCACCGCCTGCGGTGTGCTGATGGCCAAGCTGCTCAACCTCATCAGCAAGCATCCGATCAACCCGTTGATCGGCTCCGCCGGTGTCTCGGCGGTGCCCATGGCGGCGCGGGTGTCCAACAAGGTGGGGCTCGAGTCCAATCCCCACAACTTCCTGCTGATGCACGCAATGGGACCCAATGTTGCTGGTGTCATCGGCTCGGCGGTAGCCGCCGGGGTGATGATCAAGTACCTGGGATGATGATCGGGTCCCCGACATGATGGTCCCGGGATGGTGATCAAGACCCGGGAGTAGAGTCATCCGGGCCCGCAGCCCAGGTTTGACCGAACGCAGCGCCCCCGCCGCCAGGTGGGGGCGCTGCTTTTGTAGCTGACTCTGGTCGAGCCCGTCATCCCGCTTACACGCGATCGCCACGGTGCTGTCATGCGCGCTTTCTAGTCTGGCGGCTATTGCCACCGACGGAGGACGGGCATGATCGATGTCGAAAAGGCCTTGATGGCCAAGGTGCCGAAGGCACAGAGCTGGCCAGCCTGGTGCCGCCGCCTGTTGAGCGCCGGCCTCAAGGGGCTGGTGCACGAGCGCGAGATCAATGCCTTTCTCGAGCGTCATCGCCGCGCCGGAGGGCTCGAGTTCATCGACGCGGTGCTCGATCAGCTGAACTTCGGCTATTCGCTGTCGTCGCGTGATCGCGACAACATTCCGGTCGCCGGCAGGGTGGTGATCGTCGCCAATCATCCCCTCGGTGCTCTGGATGGGCTGGCGCTGGTACGCATGGTGGCGGATGTACGCCCTGACGTGAAGATCGTCGCCAATGATCTGTTGATGCAGCTTTCGCCGTTGGCACCGTTGCTGCTGCCGGTGGACAACCTGTCGCGCAGGGGCTTTCGCAAGAGCCTGCAGGGCATCGTCGATGCCCTCGACGATGAACAGGCGGTGATCGTCTTCCCCGCCGGCGAGGTGTCGCGGGCGGGGCCCAAGGGGGTAAAGGACGGCAACTGGCTGTCGGGTTTCCTGCACGCGGCCCGGCGCACCAATGCGCCGATCCTGCCGGTGCACGTGGGCGGTCGCAACTCCTCGCTGTTCTATTCGTTGGCCTCGCTGTACTCGCCGCTGGGCACGCTGCTGTTGCCCCACGAGATGTTTCGCCAGAAAGGGCGGCACATCACGCTCAAGGTGGGGGGCGAGATCCCGCTGTCACGCTTCGACCGCGAGGACCTGGCCACCGTCGCCAAGCTCAAGCTGTTGCGCAAGCACGTCTACCGTCTGGGGCGGGGACGCAAGGGCGTGTTTGTCTCCGAGGCCGGTATTGCCCATCCGGAAAATCGCCAGCACCTGCGAGAGGAGCTGGTCGACGCCGAGGTGCTGGGCAGGACGCCTGACGGCAAGCAGATCCTGCTGTTTGACCATCGTCCCGACTCTGCGGTGATGCGTGAGATCGGGCGGCTGCGCGAAATTGCCTTTCGCCGGGTCGGCGAGGGCACCGGCAAGAAGCGGGATCTGGACGAGTACGACGAGCACTATCGTCATCTGGTGCTGTGGGACGATCGTGACCTGGAAATCGCCGGGGCCTATCGTCTCGGTGAGGTCGGGCGCATCCTCGATAGCAAAGGCATCGAAGGGCTCTACAGCGCCACCATCTTTCATCTCGAACAGGCGCCGATGGATCGCTGGCGCCACGGGCTGGAGCTGGGCCGCAGCTTTGTCCAGCCACGCTACTGGGGACGTCGCAGTCTCGACTATCTCTGGCATGGTCTTGGCGCCTACCTGCGCCATCATCCCGAGGTGCGCTGGCTGTTCGGGCCGGTGACCATTCCCAATCATCTACCGCCCCTGGCCAAGGACCTGCTGGTCAGCTACTACCGGCACTACCACGGGGACGGTGACAGCCCGATCCGGGCCAAGGCGGTGTGCACGATGTCGCGCGCCGGGCGCGAGGAGGCGGATCGGCTGTTCGCCGGCAACGATGCCGGCGAGGACTTTCAGCGCTTGAAAGGCGCCCTGCAGGCCATGGGGGCGGGGGTGCCGGCGCTCTACAAGCAATACGTGGAGGTGGCCGAACCTGGCGGCGTCAGCTTCAAGGCCTTCGGCGTGGATACCGCCTTCGGCTACTGCATCGATGGCCTGGTGGTGGTGGACGTGGCACGGCTCAAGGCCGACAAGCGCAGACGCTATATCGGTGAAGACGCTGTCTCGTCTGGAGAGGACACTCTCACCAAGGACGAACGCGCCGTCCTGGAGAGGCCGCTTTAGCATGGGCTGCGTCGGACCGGCCCCGGAGGCGGAACAGACGGGGCTGGAGGCTCCCTCGATGTTAGCATCGAGCGGGCCTAGCCTGCCTGATGGTCCAGGGACTCGATGCGGCCCTTGAGGCGAGTGCTGAGCTCGCTCAGGTCGGTGGTCCGTTCACTGGGCCAGCCCAGGGTCAAGGTGACGCCTTCGGCCCCGTAGTCCACCGCCTGCACCGGGATATCCTGCCCCTGGCACCACTGTCGGGCGTCGGCCTCGCCGGCAAAGTCGACCCGTATCTTGAGTGGGCGGCGCTCGATGCATTCGCCCCTGGGCAGGCTTTCCAGCGCCGTGACCAGCGCCTGGGTATAGGCGCGGGCGAGTCCGCCGGTACCGAGCTTGGTGCCGCCGAAGTAGCGGGTCACCACCGCGCCCACCTGGCCGATGCCATCGCCATCGAGTGCCTGAAACATCGGTCGGCCGGCGGTACCGCCCGGCTCGCCGTCATCGGAGAAGCCAATGTGCACCTGCTCCCCGGGCGGGCCTGCGATGTAGGCGCTGCAATGATGGCTGGCATTGGGATGCTGCCTGCGAGCCTCGGCCAGCAGCGCTTCGAAGTCCGCCACCTTGGGGGCGTGGGCCACCCAGGCGATAAAGCGGCTCTTTTCCACCTCGATCTCGCTTTCGTGCCACTCACCGGGGGCAAGCTCGGGTATCGGGTAGCGCATCAGGCGGCCATTTCTTCCTGGCGGGCGACACCCATGACCAGACCCAGCACACGGATGTCACTGTTCTTCAGGTAGATCGGGGGCATGGTCTCGTTGGCCGGCTGCAGGCGAACACCATTCTTCTCGATATAGAGCTTTTTCAGGGTGACCTCCTGGTCATTGATCATCACCACCGCCGTTTCGCCGTTCTCGGCGCTTTCCTGGCGTTCGATGATGATCACATCGCCGTCGAAGATATTGCAATCGATCATCGAGTTGCCGCACACCTTGAGGGCGTAGGTGTTGCGCCTGACCATGCGCGATGGCACCTGCAGGGTGGCGTTGTCCAGGCAGGCCTCGATCGGCATGCCGGCGGATACCTGCCCCAGCAGGGGGACCTCCACCAGGGCATCCGAGGTGGAGTCGACGGGTGCCCAGCTGTCGGCGATGGGCAGGTTGGGCAGGCGTTCGAGGAACTGGCAGGTCGCGATATCCATGGCGCGGGGTCTCCCTTGTTGTGAGGGTCGGGCTGTCACGGGATGGAGTAGCGGGTGGCGATTGGTGTCAACGTCGAGGGATCTTGATACTGTCGATTCATACAGTATGTGAAAGATAGCAGGCCTCGCCGCTCGTGCAAGTGCCATGGATCAACGAAAGGTGCATTGCCTGTGCGATTGCGGCTGTCAGCTGCGCTGGCTGTCTGGTTCGGGTAGTGCAATCGGTGTAAAGTCTGTGCGTGATTTGCTGCCCCGTCCCTGGTTGTGGAGTGCCCTTTGCGTCTGTGTCTTGAAGCCCGACAACTGGCCTGTGAGCGCGATGGCCGCTGGTTGTTTCGAGGATTGGATGTTGTCCTCAAGGCGGGGGAAGTGCTCCGAGTCGAGGGACCCAACGGCAGTGGCAAGACCACGCTGTTGAAGATCCTGTGCGGCCAGATCGCCGACGTCGATGGAGAGGTGCGCTGGCAGGGGCGGGCGCTGCCCCGCGCCCGCGCCGACCTGCTGGCCAACCTGCTATATCTGGGCCATGCCCCGGGTATCAAGGCCAACCTGAGTGCCCTGGAAAACCTGCGTTGGTATCAGGCGCTGGGGGGCGAGGGGCGCCCCGATGCCGAGCTCGAGGCGGCCCTGGCCGAAGTCGGCCTGGCCGGCTTCGAGGACGTCCCCACCGCCCAGCTATCGGCCGGCCAGAAGCGCCGGGTGACCCTGGCTCGTCTGGTGTCGAGTCGCCGTGCCCTGTGGGTGCTGGACGAACCTTTTACCGCGATCGATGTGGCCGGCGTGGCCGCCCTGGAGCGCCGCCTGGCCAACCATGCCGCCAGCGGCGGCGCGGTGCTGGTCACCACCCACCATCCGCTGTCCAATGTGCCTGGCGTGCGCCGGCTGACCCTGGACGGACAACGACAGGTGGCTTCATGAACACGCCGATGTCTGGGTCGATCGAAGCCGCCGAGCCGGTCAGAGAGGCCGGTGATGGCCTTGGCCGCGCGATGGCTGCCACCTTCCGCCGTGACTTGACGGCGGTCGCCCGTCGACCGGGTGACGCCCTGACCCCGCTGGTGTTCTTCGCCATGGTGATCACCCTGTTTCCACTGGGGATCTCGCCGGAACCCGAACGCCTGGCGCTGATCGCCCCTGGCGTGTTGTGGGTGGCCGCCTTGCTGTCGGCACTGCTGTCGCTGGACGGCCTGTTTCGTGGCGACTTCGAGGACGGCACCCTGGAGCAACTGTTGCTTGCACCGCACCCGCTGTCGCTGCTGGTGCTGGCCAAGGTCGCCGTGCACTGGTTGACCACCGGGCTACCGCTGGCGTTGATGGCCCCCTTGCTGGGGGTGCTGCTGGCATTGCCCCAGGGCAGCTACCTGGCGCTGAGCGCGACCCTGGCACTGGGAAGTGGCTGCATCAGCCTGATCGGTGCCATCGGCGCAGGGCTGACGGTGGGGCTGGCGCGTGGTGGCATGCTGCTGTCGCTTCTGGTGTTGCCACTTTTCATGCCGGTGCTGATCTTCGGCACCGGCGCCATGGGCGCGGCGCTGGGCGGCGGGGAATGGCTTGGGCACCTGGCGGTGATCGGCGCGCTGTTGTCGGTAGCGCTGATGGCGGCTCCTGTGGCCATTGCCGCGTCGCTGCGCATCAGTATCCATGGTTGATCGGGCCGTCGTGGCCATCACGAATTCAAGGTTGATCGAGGTACAACGCTCATGTGGGCCTTCTTTCACAAGCTGGGATCGCCGCGCTGGTTCTACGGCATAGCCGCGCGTCTCTCTCCCTGGTGCTGGGCGCTGGCGCTGGCGCTGATCCTGGTCGGCAGCGTCTGGGGGCTGGCCTTCGCTCCGGCGGACTACCAGCAGGGCAACAGCTTTCGCATCATCTACGTGCACGTGCCTGCGGCCTTCCTGGCCCAGTCGATCTTCATGGCGCTGGCCGCCTCCGGCTTCGTATTCATGGTCTGGAAGATCAAGATCGCCGACATGGCGGCAGCGATGATGGCGCCGCTGGGCGCCGCCATGACCGCCATCGCCTTGCTGTCGGGGTCGGTCTGGGGCAAGCCTACCTGGGGCACCTGGTGGCAGTGGGACGCCCGCCTTACCTCGATGCTGATCCTGCTGTTTCTGTATCTTGGCGTGATGCTGATCCGGCGCGCCTTCGCCCGCCCCCAGAGCGGCGCCAAGGCGGCGTCGGTGCTGGCCATGGTGGGGGTGATCAACATACCCATCATCAAGTACTCGGTGGAGTGGTGGAACACCTTGCACCAGCCCGCCAGCTTCACCATCACCGAACGCCCGGCGATGCCGGTCGAGATGTGGATGCCGCTGTTGATCATGGTGCTGGGATTCTACGCCTTCTTCGCGGCCTTCACCCTGACCCGCACCCGTACCGAGATCCTGCGCCGTGAAGGCCACAAGCGCTGGGTGAAAGAGCTGTTCGAGGAGCGTCCATGATGGCTTTCGAATCGCTGGCCGAGCTGGTCAGCATGGGCAGCCACGGCCCCTATGTGTGGACCGCCTGGGGTGCGACCCTGGGCTTTCTGCTGTTGAGCGTGATTCTGGTTCGCGGCGAAAGCCGCGGTGTTCGGCGCACCTTGCGCCGCCGGCTGAGGCGTGACGCCGCGGTCGCAAGTTCCCCCTCGGAGGATCAAGATGAGGGCTAAACGCCGAAATAAGATGCTGCTGGTGCTTGGACTGGTGGCGCTGTGTGCGGTGGCGGTGGGACTGACGCTGTACGCCCTGCGCTCCAACATCAACCTGTTCTTCAGCCCGGTGCAGATTGCCGCCGGAGAAGCCCCCGTGGACCGGCAGCTACGTGCCGGCGGGATGGTCAAGGAAGGCAGCGTCCATCGTGACAGTGACAGCCTGGACGTCAGCTTCGTGGTGACCGACTACGTCGACGATGTCGAGGTGCGCTACAGCGGCATCCTGCCGGACCTGTTTCGCGAGGGGCAGGGCGTGGTGGTGGTCGGCGAACTGACCGGCGACGGCTATATCGCGGCCGACAAGGTGCTGGCCAAGCACGACGAGAACTATATGCCGCCCGAGGTCGCCGAGGCATTGGAAGACGCCGGCTATTCGCCGGCAGACTACAAGCAGGCGGGCCCAGGCACGTCGCAGTAGGCTGCGTGCATCGACAAAAAAGGTATCCCGACAACAGGGCTCCGTGGTGCGGGGCCTTGTTTGCCCGAGGGGGCAGGGCCGAAGGCGCTTCTTCGAGCCAGAAGGGGACAGGGTCAATCGACCATAACGCAGGCGTTCCGGGCCCATGGGCCCACGCGATTCAGTCGCAGAGCCAGGCGCCAGTGGACTGACGCGGACGGAAGGCGGGCCAAGGTGAATCCATGCTGATCAAGATGATTCCGGAAATCGGACACTACGCGCTGATCGTGGCGCTGCTGATGGCCTGCGTGCAGGCGGTGCTGCCGCTGGCCGGGGCTGCCACTCGGCGCCCGCTGTGGATGGCCTACGCGCGGCCGATGGCGGCGGGCCAGCTGGCCTTTCTGTTGATCGCCTACGGCTGTCTGACGGCGAGCTACATGCTCGACGACTTCAGCGTGGTCAACGTCGCCAACAACGCCAACTCGCTATTGCCCTGGTACTACAAGTTCAGCGCGGTGTGGGGCAACCACGAAGGCTCGGTGCTGCTGTGGAGCCTGATCCTCGGAGTCTGGACCTTCGCCGTGGGCTGCTTCTCCCGGGGGCTGCCACCGGACATGGTGGCGCGCGTGCTCGGCGTGATGGGGCTGGTCAGCGTGGGCTTTCTGGCCTTTGTGCTGATCACTTCCAACCCCTTCGAGCGTTCGCTGCCGAATATCCCCGCCGACGGCGCCGACCTCAATCCGCTGCTGCAGGACGTCGGTCTGATCATCCATCCGCCGATGCTGTACATGGGTTACGTGGGCTTCAGCGTGGTCTTCGCCTTTGCCATCGCTGCGCTGCTGGGCGGACGCCTGGATAGCGCCTGGACCCGTTGGGTGCGCCCCTGGACCAATATCGCCTGGGCCTTTCTCACCGTCGGCATCGCGCTCGGTAGCTGGTGGGCCTACTACGAACTGGGCTGGGGCGGCTGGTGGTTCTGGGACCCGGTGGAGAACGCCTCGCTGCTGCCCTGGCTCGCCGGCACCGCGCTGATCCACTCCCTGGCGGTGACCGAAAAGCGCGGCACCTTCAAGAGCTGGACGGTGCTGCTGGCGATCACCACCTTCTCGCTGTCGCTGATGGGCACCTTCCTGGTGCGCTCAGGGGTGCTGACCTCGGTGCACGCCTTCGCCAATGATCCTTCGCGGGGCCTGTTCATTCTGGTGCTGCTGGGCATCACCGTGGGCCTGTCACTGTTGATCTTCGCCCTGCGCGCGCCACGGGTCAGCCAGCCCGGAGGCTTCAACTGGGTATCCCGCGATGCCCTGTTGCTGGTCAACAACATCCTGCTGGTGGTGATGACGGTGACGGTGCTGCTCGGGACCGTCTATCCGCTGCTGCTCGACGCGCTGAACCTGGGCAAGATCAGCGTGGGGCCTCCCTACTTCAACGCCCTGTTCGTGCCCCTGACCGTATTGCTTTGCGTGTTCATGGGGCTTGGCCCCAGCGCCCGCTGGAAGCGCATGGCCGGGCGCGAGCTGCTGACCCGCCTGTGGATCGCCGGTCTCGGCGCTCTGGTCATCGGCGTGGCGGCGCCGCTGGTCTACACCGGGCAGTGGAACCTGAAGGCGTCGCTGGGCCTGGTCGCGGCGCTGTGGCTGGTGCTGTCGCTGGTGCGCGACCTGTGGGGCAAGACCTCCCGAGCCGGCTCGCGCCTTGGTGCCCTCAAGCGCCTGACGCCTGCCTACTGGGGCATGGTGCTCGGCCATCAGGGGCTTGCCGTGACCATCATCGGGGTCGCCCTGGTGTCCAACTATTCGGTGGAGCGCAACGTGCGCATGAATGTCGGTGACCGCGTCGAGGTCAACGGCATCGGCTTTCACATGACGGCGCTGGACGAGCGTCGTGGGCCGAACTATGTCTCCGACGCGGCCACCATCGAGGTGACCCGAGAGGGCGCCAGCGCAAGCTTCGAGATGCACCCGGAGAAGCGCCTGTACATCGCGCGCGGCATGCCGATGACCCAGGTGGCGCTGCGGCCTGGCCTGTTCCACGACCTCTACGTGGCCATGGGCGAGGAGCTCGACGACGGCAGCTGGGCGCTCAGGGTGCAGATCAAGCCCTTCGTGCGCTGGCTGTGGCTGGGCGCACTGCTGATGGCCGCCGGTGGCATCATCGCCGTCGCCGACAGGCGCTACCGTCGCCGCTTGAGCGTACGTGAGCCCGAACCTGTCGTGACGGCCAGGGAGGCCAGTGCATCATGAAAGATCGTCAGCCGCTGGCCTTCGCTCCTGTCATTGTCGTCACGGCCAGGGAGACCCGTGCATGAAACGTCGACTTCTATTGCTGTTGCCGCTGGTGCTGTTTCTGGCGCTCGGGATCTTTCTCTATCAGGGGCTGTCGATCAACCCCTTTGAACGGGAATCCGCGTTGATGGCCAGGGAGTTCCCCGACTTCGAGCTGTCGACCCTCGAGGAACCCGAGCGCAAGGTGAGCCAGGACGCGCTGTCCGGCGAGCTTTCCCTGGTCAATGTCTGGGGCAGCTGGTGTCCGACCTGTCGTCAGGAGATGCCGCAGCTTCTGGATCTGGCCGAGCGCGGGGTACGCCTGGTCGGGGTCGACTACAAGGAAGAAGGT
Source organism: Halomonas sp. MMSF_3323 (assembly GCF_030733595.1). Taxonomy (NCBI): domain Bacteria; kingdom Pseudomonadati; phylum Pseudomonadota; class Gammaproteobacteria; order Oceanospirillales; family Halomonadaceae; genus Halomonas; species Halomonas sp. MMSF_3323. Next base: position 66,069 of record NZ_JASHIT010000025.1, read on the forward strand.
GCCAGCGACGGTGAGCGCAGGGCCAGGGGACGCGCCTTCCTGACCCAGTTCGGCAATCCCTTCGAGTTCAATATCTTCGATCCCGAGGGTACCCTCGGCTTCGATCTCGGCGTCTACGGCGCTCCCGAGACCTTCCTGGTAGACGCCGAGGGGATCATTCGCTACCACCACACCGGCTATATCACCGCCGACGATGTGGAGAAGATCATCTTGCCGGAGGTGGAAAAATGGCGTTGATCGATCTGTGCGGCGCTAGCGGCGACGACCGCAGCGCCCGTGCACGTAATCTGCCTGGCTCGGGCCTTGGCTGGCTGGCGGGCATGGTGCTGGCGCTGTTGATGCTTGTCGCTGCGCTCGACGCTCGGGCGGAAGCCATCGAGGTACGCGGCTTCGACAACCCGGTGACCGAAAAGCGCTATCAGGAGCTGACCGCCACCCTGCGCTGCCCCAAGTGCGAGAACCAGGCGATCGGCGACTCCAACTCGCCGATCGCCGCCGACATGCGCGAGCGGGTCTACGCCCAGCTTCAGGACGGCCGCTCGGACAAGGAGATCATCGACTTCATGGTCCAGCGCTTCGGCGACTATGTCCTCTACAATCCGCGTCTCGAGGGGCGCACCCTGCTGCTGTGGGGGCTGCCCGGCGCGCTGGTCGTCATCGGCGCCCTGGTATTGTGGCTGATCATCCGCTCACGGCGACGCACCCAGGTACGCAGGCTGTCCGCCGAGGAGCAGGCGCGCCTGGACGACCTGATCGATAGAGAGGGATCCGCATGACCCTGTTATGGCTGGCCTTTGCCGTTCTGCTGCTGCTCGCGGCCTGGCTGCTGATCCTGCCCCTGCGCCGTGCGGCGAAGGTGGAACGCCTGCAACGTGCGCTGGAGGACAGCGATGACGCCGCCGCCCAGAACGTGGCGGTCTATCGTCGTCGGGTGGCGTCGCTGGAAGCGGCCAAGTCTCGGGGAGACATCGACGCGGCACGCTTCGACGAGGATCTCAGTGAACTCCAGCGCAGCCTGCTCGAAGACACCGAGCGGCTCAAGCGCTCACCGCTGAAGTCTGCCGCTGCGGGCAAGCTGGCGGTGCCGCTGGTGCTGGTGGCGGTGGTGGTGGTCAGCGTGGTGTGGTACCGCTGGGAGGGCGCCGAGGGCGACCTGGTGCTGTATCAGGCCATCGAAGAGGTACGCAACGACCCCGAGGCGAGCCTCGCGCTGATGATCCAGCGCCTCGAGCAGCAGGCCGAGAGCCAACCCGACAACCCTCGCGTGTGGCAGACGCTGTATCCGCTTTACCGCGACAGCGGCGCCTACGCCGAGGCCAGCGATGCCATCGAGCGTGTGCTTGCGCTGGAGGGGCGTTCACCCTGGTGGATCGGCGAGTTGGCCAAGATGCAGTACTTCATCAACGAAGGGCGGCTCGACGATCGCATTCTGGCGCTGTCCCGGGAGGCCAGTCGCGAGGCGCCGAATCTGCCCTCGGCCATGTGGTTTCTGGGGGTCGAGGCCTTCCAGCAGGACGACTACCAGGGCGCCCTGGGCTTCTGGCGGCGCGGTCTGTCGACGGCAGACGACTCGCCGTTGTCCGAGGCCATGCGCCAGGGCGTCGCCCAGGCCGAGCAACGCCTGGCCCCTGCGGCGAGCGAGCGCAATGTGCTGGTCAGCCTGTCGCTGGCCGACGAACTGGTCGGGCGTCTGGCGCCGGAGACCACGGTGTTCGTGGTGGCACGGGACAGCGAAGGCAAGCTGCCGCCGCTGGCCATCGAGCGCCTGACCCTGGCCGACCTGCCGGCCAGCCTGACCCTTGACGCCAGCGATGCCATGTCGCCCATGGCAAGCCTCGCGCAGGTCGATGAGGTGCGTCTGCTGGCGCGGGTATCGTCCAGCGGCCAGGCCCAGCCCCAGGCCGGCGATCTCATGGGTGAACGACAAGGGGTTGCAGTAGGCGGCCCGGACATGGATCCTGTCGCGCTTATCATCGATCGAGTGATTGAATAGTCCATGCGTCTGACGTCGATCCGGCTGGCCGGGTTCAAGTCCTTCGTCGATCCGGTCACGGTGCCCTTTGACGGCAACATGACCGCCATCGTCGGTCCCAACGGCTGCGGCAAGTCGAACATCATCGACGCCGTACGCTGGGTCATGGGCGAATCCTCGGCCAAGACCCTGCGTGGCGAGTCGATGACCGACGTCATCTTCAACGGCTCCACCGGGCGCAAGCCGGTGGGCATGGCCTCCATCGAGCTGACCTTCGACAACCGCGACGGCACCATGGGCGGGGTCTACGCCCAGTACGCCGAGATCTCGGTCAAGCGTCAGGTCACCCGGGACGCCCAGTCCAGCTACTTCTTCAATGGCCAGAAGTGTCGCCGACGCGACATCGCCGACCTGTTCCTGGGCACCGGCCTGGGGCCGCGCTCCTACGCCATCATCGGCCAGGGCATGATCTCGCGGCTGATCGAGGCGCGTCCCGAAGAGCTGCGCGCCACCCTGGAAGAGGCCGCCGGTATCTCCAAGTACAAGGAGCGCCGTCGCGAGACCGAAAATCGCATGCGTCGCACCCAGGAGAACCTGGACCGGCTCGACGATATCCGCGAGGAGCTGGACAAGCAGCTCGAGCGGCTTAAGCGTCAGGCCGAGGCGGCCAGGCGCTATCAGTCGTTGAAAGAAGAAGAGCACGGGGTCAAGGGCGAACTCGCACTGCTGCGCGGACGCGCCCTGCGTGCCGCCCAGACCGAGCAGGACACCCGGGTGCGCGAGCTCGAGACCGCGGTGGAGCGCGAGGTGCTCGGCATGCGCCAGTGCGAGACTCGGCTGGAAGAGGCCCGCGCCGAGCACGATGGCCTGGCCTCGGAGCTCGACCAGCGCCAGGCACGCTTTTACGAGACCACCACCGCCATCGCCCGCCTCGAGCAGGAGCTCGAACACACCCGCTCCCGCGATCAGCAGCTGGCGCGGGATCTCGAGAGTGCCCGCCGCGAGCTCGAGGAGCTCGATCGTCTCGGCGAGGACGACAGTCAGCGCCTGCTGGCCCTCGAGGATCGCCTGGAGACCCTGGGCCCCGAGCAGGAAGAACTGGCCGAGCAACTGGCCGAGCTGGGAGCGGCGCTGGAGGAGGCCGAGCCCGCGGTGGAGGAGGCCGACGCCGAATGGGAGGCCTTCAACGAACGCTGGCGCAGCGACAGCCACGAGGCTGAACGCACCCAGGACCGACTGCGTGAGCTGGAAGCTCGGCTCGAGCGCATCGCCGCCGACCGTGCCAAACGCCGTCAGCAGCTCGATGAATTGCCGGACCTGGCCGGCCTCAGCGCTCAGCGCGAAGAAGTGAAGAGTCAGCTGGCCGAGCACGAGGCCCGCGCCGAGGAGCTCGAGGAGCGTCGTGAACGGCTGATCGATCAGCGCGATGCCAACCGTCGCGAGGTTGTCGAACATGACCGCGCGCGCGAGCAGGCGCTCGCCCGTCACAGCGCCCTGGGTGGCGAGATCGCCTCGCTGGAGGCGCTGATCGAGGCGGCCCTGGCCGACCACGACGAAAGCCTGGACCGGCACCTGGCCGAGCATGGCCTTGCCGAGGCGCCACGCCTGGGCGAATGCCTGAATGTCGAGCCCGGCTGGGAGGAGACGGTGTCCTGGGTGCTGGGTCCCTGGCTCAGGGCCCGCATGGCGTCTTCGAGTCACTGTCGTGAGGTGATGGCCTCGCCGCTTGCCGCCGAACTGGCACTGCTCGATTCAGAGGCCAGCGTCGACGCTGCCGGCGACAGCCTGGTGGCGAGGGTCAAGGGCGCCGGTGCGGCCGCGCAGTGGCTCGCCGGCATTCGCTGTGCGGCCTCCCGTGACGAGGCCTGGCAGGCACAGGATCGGCTCGAGGCGGGGGCCAGCCTGGTGACCGCCGACGGCCTGTGGCTAGGCCCTGGTTGGGCGCGCCAGCGGGGCGAGGGAGATGGGCCGGATGCGTTGCTGGTGAGCCGTGCCCGGCTGGACGAGGCAAGTGCCGCCCTGGCAGAGCAGGAACAGCGGCTGGCGTCAGTCGAGCAGGCCCGCGAAGGTGCCCAGGCGCTGGTCGATCAGGCCGAGCAGGGGCTCGAGCAACTGCGGCTGTCGGAGCGTGAGCTGGATCAGGCGCGTCAGCAACTGGCGGTTCAGGACAATGGTCTGGCCAGCCGGCTTGAGCATCTGTCCAGTCGCGGCGCCGAGATCCACGAGGAGCTCGAGGGCCTGGCCGAAGCCGACGAGGAAGCGCGGCTGGCCATCGAGGAAATGCGCGAGCAGTGGCAGAGCGCCATGGCTCGGCTGGAAGAGGGCGCCGAGGTACGCGAGCGTCTCGAGCGCGAGCGCACCCAGGCGCGCGAACGGCTGGCCTCGCTGCGTACCCGCCAGCGTCCGCTGAGCGAGCGCTCCCAGCAGCTCACCCTGGAGCACCAGCGGTTGACCACCGAGCGTGCTGGCCTGGCCGAGCAGCAGGGGCGCGCGGGGGATACCCGCTCACGCCTGGAGGAGCGGGTGGCCGAACTCGAGGAAGCGCGTGAGGGGCTGCATGAGCCGGATGAGGAACGTCGCGAGCGTCTCGATGAGCTGTTGCACCGGCGCGAGCAGGAGGAGCGCCAGCTCAATGAGTCGCGGGCACGGGCGGCGGCGCTGGTCGAGCGCCTGCGCGACGACGAGCAGGCGCGGCAGAGCCACGAGCGAAATCTCGATGGCGTGCGCGAGCGTCTGCAGGAGGCGCGTATGCAGGTTCAGGCATTGGCGCTGAAGGCCGAGACCCAGGATGAGCAGCTCAGGGAACTTGGCCACGATGCCGAGGCTCTGACACAAGGGCTGGACCCCAATGCCACCGAGTCCGCCTGGCAGACCCGGCTGGAGGAGTTGGGCGAGAAGATTCGCCGGCTGGGGGCGATCAACCTGGCCGCCATCGAGGAGTACGAGCAGCAGGCCGAGCGGCGTGACTATCTCGAAGCGCAGCAGGCCGAGCTGAACGAGGCCCTCGAAACCCTGGACAAGGCGATCCGACGTATTGATCAGGAGACGCGGATGCGATTCCGCGATACCTTTGAGCGGGTCAACGCCGGCCTGCAGTCGCTTTTCCCGCGAGTCTTCGGTGGTGGAACCGCATGGTTGACCCTGACAGGCGATGATTTGCTGGAAACCGGGGTGGCCATCATGGCGCGACCTCCGGGCAAGAAGAACAGCACCATTCATTTGCTGTCCGGGGGAGAAAAAGCACTGACGGCGTTGTCCATGGTATTCGCCATCTTTCAGTTGAACCCGGCGCCGTTCTGTATGCTCGACGAGGTGGATGCGCCCCTGGACGATGCCAATGTCGGGCGCTATGCCAAGCTGGTGAAGGAAATGTCCGAGAGCGTTCAGTTCATCTATATCACCCATAACAAGATCGCCATGGAGGCCGGTGAACGACTGATGGGTGTGACGATGCAGGAACCTGGCGTCTCGCGACTGGTCTCGGTGGGCGTGGACGAGGCGGCCGCGCTGGCAGAAGCATGATGCACTTGAAAGGTGGTTATAATAGGGTTACCAAGTAAGACCATGATACTGCATGGCAAGGTAAGCAAAGGGAGTTGGAAGGGCGAATGCGAAGGGCACTGTCGAGAAGACCGGAGAAAATCCGGCGCTTGACAAATAAAAAAAAGTGGCCCTTTTTTTCGCAATCACGCTATGCTGTTGACGGACAACCATCAGGCATGGCGCCTTAGCAAAGGCATGACGACCCATGGAACTAAGAGAGTGGCTGATCATTCTGGGGCTGGCACTGGTGACCCTCATCGTTATCGATGGGGCGCGTCGCCTCCAGCGCCAACGTCGCACTCCCCGCCTTGATGAGGTGCAGGGAGACGTCCTCGATAGTGGCTACGGTAGCTACGAAAGCGGCTATGGCAGTGGTCATGGCAGTCGCCATGATCAGGAACCCGCCATGGCGGCGAGCCCCGGACCCAGCGCGCCAGAGCGTCGGGAGGTGGCCTCGGTAGAGGACGACCCCGAGGAGCGTGCGCGCCAGGAAAAAATCAACTGGGAGCTGCCCAATGGAGGGGCCAGGGTCGTCAGGCCTGCGGACTTCTCCAATGTTCAGCCCAAGCCCAAGCTGCAGCGCCAGGAGCACCCCGGGCCATCCCGGGTGTTGTCCGAATTCCGCTCCAGTCAGGCCAGTCGCGCTCAGGAGGCTGGGGACAGCCAGCGCGCCGATGGATCGTCGACCAATGACCGGCCGGCGGACACCGTTGCCCCGCGAGCCAGTCAGCCGGCACCTGAAGCCCGGGCCGAGCAGCCCACCCAGGCAGAGGGTGTAGAAGAGGGTGCAGAACAAGCGCCCGCCGAGGCAGAACCGACTCCAGCACAGGCAGAACCGACTCCAGCACAGGCAGAACCGACTCCAGCACAGGCAGAGCCGTCGGTGCGGGTCGATCAAGCGCCCGCGCAGGCCCCGAACGCTGAAAACGCTGAAGAAGTGGCCGAGCAGTCCTCCCTGACCGACGAGCCCATGGCGGCCGACAGCCGCGAGGAGCCAAGGGCCACCAGCGAGACGACGATGGACGCTCCGGTGGACGCTGACGCCTCCACCGGCAAGACTGCCCAGGACGAACACGCGGTGCGTGACGATGTCGCCGACGCGGGTGATGGGCGCCGCGAGCCCAGCTTGAGCGCGCGTCGTGACGATGACGTCGCCAGCGAGCCCGGCGACGCTGCCATGCCGTCTCTGGCGGCGGACCCACAGGACCACGAGGAATTCGACGAGGATCAGTATCGTCTGGTGGACTTCGAGGGGATGGGAGATTCGTTGAAGGATCGCTCTCGTCGCATGGGGTCCTCCGTGCATCGTTTTGGCGCTTCGCTGCAGAAGTCGCTGGGAGAACGCCGGGAACAGAAGCGTATCGAACGCGAGAAGCGTGAGAAGGAAAGAGCCGAGAAGGCACGGCTCAAGGCCGAGCAGAAGGCCGAACAAGCCAAGCTCAAGGCCGAGGAAGAAGCTCGCCGGCAGGCCGAACAGGCACAGCATCAGGCCGAACAGCAGCGTCAGCGGCAGCAGGAAGAAGGGCTGCGTCAGGAGCAGGCCGCTCAGGAGGCCGAGCGCCGCCGTCAGGAAGCCTTGCTTGCCAGGCAGGCCGCTGCCGATCAGCGTGGCGCCTCGTCGATGGAAGACGAAGCCTCGTTCGACGATGCCACGTACGACGAAGCCGCGTATGACGAAGCCGCATTTAACGAAGCAGCGGACGCCAATGTCGAAGACTCCAGGGTGCGCACCCATCCGGTGCTCGAGAAGGCCCTGCGCCACGACGTCAACGCCGAGCATGCCCGTGACAGCCTGAGCAATGCCGAGGAAATCATCGTCATCAGCGTGATGTCCCGTGACGAGGACGGCTTCCCTGGCACGACCCTGCTGGAGCTGATGATGGCCTGCGGTTTGCGCTACAGCCGAGACATGGGCATCTTCCATCGCTTCGAGACCGAGGATGAGGGCAGCGCCCTGCAGTTCTCCATGGTCAACGTGCTCAAGCCCGGGACCTTCCCGATCGAAGCCATGGACGACTTCACCACACCCGGCATCACCCTGCTGATGCCGCTGCCCAGCGCCAAGGACAGCTCGGCGGCCTTCGAGGCCATGGTCGAGACCGCGATGGTGATCGTGCGCCATATGGGGGGTGAGCTGAAGGACGAGAATCACAGCGTGATGACCGCCCAGACCGTGGAGTTTGCCCGCCAGCGGGTGCAGGAGTTCGAGCGCCGTCACCGCCTGCATCGTTATCAGGTGAACTGACCGCGCAGGCGCTGCCTGGTACGCGACGGCCCCGTGGAGACACGGGGCCGTCTGCGTTTGCCTTCTGTGTCTTGATGGGGCGGACCGGGCTTGCCTGTCGGGGGCGGTGATGTCTGGCGGTTTTCTCCCGGCGGGCATGGGGTAGAATGGCCGATCATCAGCACTTCGCACTTCGCCAGGACAAGGGTTTACATGACCACCGATGCTTCGACCCGTGACGAGGTCGCGCGGCTTCGCACCGAACTCGATGACGCCAACTACCGCTATCACGTGCTCGACGACCCGCGCCTGCCCGACGCCGAGTACGACCGGCTGCTGCGTCGGCTGACGGAGCTCGAACAGGCCCATCCCGAGCTTGCGAGCCCCGACTCGCCGACCCAGCGGGTCGGTGCCAAGCCCGCCGACGGCTTCCCCGAGGTGACCCACGCGCTGCCCATGCTGTCGCTGGACAACGCCTTCGATGACGATGAGATACGAGCCTTCGTCAAGCGGGTGGCCGAGCGTATGGAACTGGACGCCGAGGCGCTGTTCTTCAGTTGTGAGCCCAAGTTCGACGGCGCCGCGGTCTCGCTGGTCTACCAAGACGGTGTGCTGGTCAGCGGTGCCACACGTGGCGACGGCCGTACCGGCGAGGGCATCCTGTCCAATCTGAAGACGCTGAAGTCCATTCCGCTGCGCCTACGGGGCGAGACGCCGCCGACGCTGATGGAGGTGCGCGGCGAGGTCATCATGCGTCACCAGGAGTTCGAGGCGATGAACGAGCGTGCCCGTGAGCAGGGCAGCAAGGTCTTCGCCAATCCTCGTAATGCCGCCGCCGGCAGCCTGCGCCAGCTCGACCCCAGGGTGACCGCCACGCGGCCACTCGAATTCCGTGGCTACCAGGTAGCGCGCCTCGAGCCCGATGGAGGCGCGAGCACCCATAGCGAACTGATGCAGCGGGTGGCCGAGGTCGGCCTGCCGGTCAGTCGCGAGCTCGAAGTGGTCAAGGGGGCGGACGGTGTGATCGACTACTGCCGCCGCCTGGGGGAGCGTCGTGAAGGCCTGGACGTCGATATCGACGGGGTGGTGATCAAGGTCGACGAGCTACGCCTGCAGCGCGAGCTGGGCTTCGTTTCGCGGGCGCCGCGCTGGGCCATCGCCTTCAAGTTCCCGGCCCAGGAGCAGACCACGACCCTCACCGACGTGGAATTTCAGGTGGGGCGCACCGGGGCGATCACCCCAGTGGCACGGCTTGACCCGGTCAGCGTGGCCGGGGTGACGGTGTCCAACGCCACCCTGCACAACGCCGACGAGATCGCGAGGCTTGGCGTGCGCATCGGCGACCGGGTCGCCATTCGCCGCGCCGGCGACGTGATTCCCCAGGTGGTCAGGGTGGTCGAGGCGGCAGGCGAAGGCCAGGATATCGTCTTCCCCGAGCGCTGCCCGGTGTGCGAGTCCGAGATAGAGCGGATCGAGGGCGAGGTGGTGGCACGCTGCTCCGGCGGGCTGGTATGCGCCGCCCAGCGCAAGGAGGCGCTCAAGCACTTCGCCTCGCGCCGGGCGATGGACATCGACGGCCTCGGCGTCAAGCTGATCGATGCTCTGGTCGAGCGTGACCGGGTCAAGACCCCGGCGGACCTGTTCAGCCTGTCCGCCGAGCGGCTGGCAGAACTGCCGCGCATGGCCGAGAAGTCGGCGAGTAATCTGGTCGAGGCGCTGGAAAGGGCCAAGGCGACCACCCTGGCACGCTTTATCTACGCCCTGGGTATCCGCGAGGTCGGCGAGGCCACCGCGGCCAACCTGGCGAGCCACTTCGGCAACCTCGATGCCCTCAAGCAGGCCGACCGTGAGACGCTGGAGGCGGTGGACGACGTGGGCCCGGTGGTGGCCGCCCATATCGCCACCTTCTTCCACCAGGCACACAACCTCGAAACGCTGGAGGCGTTGATCGCCGCCGGGGTGCACTGGGACGAGGTCGACGTCGGCGAGCGCCCCACGCCATTGGAAGGCCAGACCTGGGTGCTCACCGGTACTCTGGAGACCATGACAAGGGACGAGGGCAAGGCGCGCCTGCAGGCGCTGGGCGCCAAGGTGGCCGGCAGCGTGTCGAAGAAGACCCATTGCCTGGTGGCCGGCCCCGGTGCCGGCAGCAAACTGGCCAAGGCCGAGCAGGCGGGGGTCGAGGTGATCGACGAGGCGACCTTCCTCGCGCGCCTGAACGAGTGGGAATCCGAGAGTTCGGAGGAGCAAGCATGAGCCGTTTCGTCGAAGTACCCTATCGCATGTTGCCCGGGGAGACGCTGGACGCCCTGCTCGAGAGTTTCGTCACCCGTCAGGGCTACGACACCACCGACACCGGCGAGGGCATGAAAGGCTGGGTCAAGGAGCTCAAGGGCCAGCTCGAGCGCTCGGAGCTGATCATCGCCCACGATCTGGAGACCGAGAGCACCGAGGTGCTGACCCTGGCCCAGTGGCGATCCTTTGGCAGAGACATCGCAGATGACGAGGAAGAAGGAGACATCTGATCTGCCGATGCCCCCGGCCACCAGACGCTTGCTGCGGCGGGTGAAAAAGACGACGGCCCGCCTTCAAGGCGGGCCGTCGGCGTCTGGGCGTTGCTGCTTGCGTCCAGCCCTGGAGCAAGCCCTGGTGCTCATCCTGGAGTCAGCCCTGGCGCTTGCCCTGGACGATATCGCGGATCAGCCGCCGCCCCGGGTGCAGGTGGTCGGCCAGGGGGGCTTCCAGCGGCAGCGGTTCATCGCAGATCCGCGAGGCCAGCAGTTCGGCGCACAGCGGCGCGCTGGCCAGCCCCCGTGAGCCGTGGGCGGCGCTGATCCACAGGCCGGGATGGTGGCTGCCCGCGATGTCCGGCACCCGGGTGGCGTCCTTGGCCAGCACCGCGTAGTCGCGAAGCCATGCCGGCTGATCGGGCAGCGGGCCAGCGTAGGGCGTCTTGTCGGGGCTTGCGCAGCGCACACCGCCACGGCCATCGAGGTTCTCTATCGCCAGAGGATGGCCGGCCTGGCGCAGCTGGTCGAGGTAGCCCGGCAGGGTTCTGTCGAGTTCCTCCAGGTTGGCCTGGTGGTCTTCGTCGAGGGTGTCGTTGTCGCTACGCCCCGGGGCAAAGGTCGCGCCGAAGGTCAGCACGCCATCCAGCGGCGGTGCCACGTAGCCACCGGCGCAGACCACTCGCTTCGGCGCCGGGGCCTCGAGCGCCAGGGGCGCGCGGCTGACCTGGCCGCGTACCGCCTGCAGCGGCAGGCCAGTGACCTGGCTGAAGTCAGCCGAGCGATAGGCGGAGGCGACGATGACCTGATCCACCTCGATGGCGACGCTGGAGTGATCGCCCTTCGGGTCGTGGCTGCCGACAAGACGCCAGCCGCCGTCCTCCAGAGGCTCGATGCTGTCGATGCTGGCCTGGACGAAGGTCACCCCCGGCGTGCGGGCGAGCTGCTCGCACAGCTCGCGCGGCCTGGCCCAGCCTGCCAGCGGATAGTAAAGGCCGCCGTGGGGCAGCGAGAGCCCGGCGAGGCTGGAGGCCTCGTCGGCGTCGATGCCACGCACCACAGTGTGGGGAAGGCCGTGGTGATCGAGAAAGCGTCGCTGACGACGGGCCTCGCGCTCGTTGGCACCGAGTTGCAGCACGCCACAGGGCGACCACAGGCGCTGCTCGGGGTCGAGCCGGGCGAGCCAGCGCTGGCTGTAGAGAAGCCCGCCCAGATAGACCCGGCTCTGGTGGTTGGTGTCGGCGGCGAGCTTCACGTATAGCGCGCCCTGGACATTGCCGGAGCCCCCGCTGCCGGGTCGCGAAGCGTCGATCAGGGTGACCTCGACACCACGTCGGGCCAGCGCCTCGGCGGCGCTGCAGCCGGCGATGCCCGCGCCGACAATGGCCACGCGCCGACAGGGCCGCGCCTCAGGAGGGCGAAACCAGGGGGTGTGACGTCTGCCGGTATCGTCGGGAGGCGAGTCGATCTCGCCGGCGAGCATCTCGCGCTTGCGTCCATGGCCCGGTACCTTGCGCCAGGTGAAGCCGGCGGCCTTGAGCCCGCGCTTGACGATGCCTGCGCAGGTGAAGGTGGCGAAGGTGGCGCCAGGACGGGAGTGCGCCGCCATCGCGGCGAACAGTGCAGGCTGCCACATTTCGGGATTCTTCGAGGGGGCGAAGCCGTCGAGGAACCAGGCGTCCACCAGGCCGTCGAGCAGCGCAAGGCGTTCGCTGCTGTCACCCAGGTGCAGATCGAGAATGACCCGGGGCGACAGCACCAGTCGATGCACCCCGGTGACCGCCACCGGCCATTGACGAATCAACGCCGCCGCCTTGTCGGCCAGATCCGGCTGGCCTGCCAGGGCCCGAATCAGATCCTCGGCGCTCATGGGATAGCGCTCGGTGGAGACGATGTGCAGCCGCGCCCCGGGGGGCGCCAGCGCCTCGAAGCTGTGCCAGGCGCACAGCACGTTGAGCCCGGTGCCGAAGCCCGTTTCACCGATCACGAAGGGGCGCTGCTCGTGCCAGGCGGCAAAGCGCTGGGGCAGCCGGTTGGCGGCGATAAACACGTGCTCGGTCTCGGCGCGACCGTCGTGGCGCGAGAAGTACACATCGTCGAAGGCACGGGAGTGAGGGCTGATTCCGCTGTCGTCCTCGCGCCAGTCCAGTTCGGCGGTAGTGGCGGCGGTCAGGGCGGGGAGGCCATCTGGAGATGATGTCACGTCGAAGATTTCCGGCTGGCGGGGCTGGTCAAGAATTGATCACTCTGTTGTCGAGGGCGTGGCAACAGGGTTACAGCAATGCGTCCGCGGCGTTTCAACAGACTTTTCCACAGACTCTGTGAACAAGCAGGCTGTGAACAAGACCTGTGCAAACAGGCTGTTCGTGAACGGCAGCCAGGACATCGCTTGTCCACGAACAGGTGCCAGAAGCTGGGTGCCCGCGATCCCGCCAGGTGCGCGGGGCAGGCACTCGGCTCGCCTCAGGGCAGGACCTTCTTGAACGGCTTGACGGTGACCGACGCGTAGACGCCGGCGATCATGTAGGGGTCGGCATCGGCCCAGGCCTGGGCGCTGGCCAGGTCGTCGAACTCGGCGACCACCAGGCTTCCGCTGAAGCCGGCGTCTCCGGGATTTTCGCTGTCCACCGCCGGGTGCGGTCCGGCCAGCACCAGGCGTCCCTCATCGCGCAGGGCCTCGAGTCGAGCCAGGTGGTCGGGCCGGGCGGCCAGTCGACGTTCCAGGCTGTTGTCCACATCTTCGCTGATGATCGCGTAGAGCATCGATAGTTCCTCGATAGGGCCCGGTTGACGTTGGCCCGGGCAGACTCGCCGGGCGGTCGGATGCCGCTCTACGGCATCCTGGATGACGATCACCCGGCTCGGGGAGGCGCATGCGCGACGCGACCAGCATTGACCGCGGCAGGCGCCACGCGCACCATGGAGGCCATATTCTGTCAAAGTCGCCGCCCGGCGTCATGTCGAGGAGCCAGTTTCCTGTCCCATGCCAGCCCTTCCTGAGTCCTTCGAGGGCACGGCCCTCGCCATCGATTTGCATATGCACTCGACCGCTTCCGACGGCGC
>NZ_JASHIT010000026.1:0-77742 GCF_030733595.1 Halomonas sp. MMSF_3323
GGGCCAGGGGCTGACGCAGGGACAGGGCGATGGCCGTGACCGCGTCGAGGGTCGCAAAAGCGTCCGGCAAAAGACGAAAGGGATGCGTATCATGGGTGGCATCGTAGTCATTTATCCTTACAGGGACGCCGATCCATGGCCTCAAGCCCCATCGTTCTCGTCGACGGTTCCTCCTATCTGTACCGTGCCTTCCACGCTCTGCCGCCGCTGACCACCTCCGAGGGTCAGCCCACCGGCGCCATCAAGGGCGTGATCAACATGCTCAAGCGGCTGATCAAGGACTACCCGGACAGTCCCATGGCGGTGATCTTCGACGCCCCGGGCAAGACCTTCCGCGACGAGCTCTACGACCAGTACAAGGCCCAGCGGCCACCGATGCCCGACGACCTGCGCGCCCAGGTGAAGCCACTGCACGAGTGCGTGCGTGCGCTCGGCCTGCCACTGTTGTGCATCGAGGGGGTCGAGGCCGACGACGTCATCGGCACCCTGGCGAAGATGGCCACCGACGCCGGTCGCGACGCGGTGATTTCCACCGGTGACAAGGACATGGCCCAGCTGGTCAATGGCCATATCACCCTGGTCAACACCATGAAGGGCGAGACCCTCGACGTGGACGGGGTCAACGACAAGTTCGGCCTGCCGCCGGAGCTGATCATCGACTACCTGGCGCTGATGGGTGACAAGGTCGACAACATCCCCGGAGTCCCCGGAGTGGGCGAGAAGACCGCCATCGGCCTGCTGCAGGGCATGGAAGGCGGGCTCGACGTCATCTACGGCGATCTCGACAAGGTCAAGACGCTGTCGTTTCGTGGCGCCAAGACGCTGCCGAAGAAGCTCGAGGAGCACCGCGACAAGGCCTACCTGTCCTACGAACTGGCGACCATCAAGACCGACTGCGAGCTGGAGCTCGGCCTCGATGATCTGGCCATCGCCGCGCCGGATCGCGAGGCGCTGAAGACGCTGTATCAACGCCTGGAGTTCAAGAACTGGCTGTCGGAGCTGCTGGCCGGCCAGGACGAAGGCGTCGATGACGTCGCCGGTGGTTCCGCCACCCCCGAGGGGGACAACGGAGGCGAAGGCGATAACAAGAACAAGGCCCAGGCGACGCCCTCCAGCGAGCGTCAGGATACGGTGATCCTCGAACAGGCCGAGCTGGACGCCTGGCTTGAGCGACTGGCCGCTGCCGAGGCTTTCTGCTTCGATCTGGAAACTACCAGCCTCAACTACATGGAGGCCGACATCGTCGGTGTCGGCCTGTGCCTGACGCCCGGTGAGGCGGCCTACATTCCGCTGGGCCACGACTATCTCGACGCCCCGGCCCAGCTCGATCGCAAGGCGGTGCTCGAGGCGCTGGCGCCGGTGCTGGCCGACGAGGCGATCGCCAAGATCGGCCAGAATCTCAAGTACGATATCTCGGTGCTGGCGCGCTACGACATCCCGGTCAAGGGGCCTCTGGTAGACACCATGCTCGAGTCCTATGTGCTCGACTCCACCGCCACCCGCCACGACATGGACTCGCTGGCGCTCAAGTACCTGGGCGAGGGCACCGTCAAGTTCGAGGATATCGCCGGCAAGGGCGCCAAGCAGCTGACCTTCAACCAGATCGCCCTGGAACAGGCGGCGCCCTACGCCTGCGAGGACGTCGACATCACCCTGCGGCTGCACCAGACGCTGCGCCCGCGAGTGGACGACACCGGCCGTCTGGCCGAGGTCCTCGACGAGCTCGAACGCCCGCTGGTGCGCGTGCTGTCGCGCATGGAGCGTAACGGTGTGGCGCTGGACGCGGAGCTTCTGCATACCCAGAGCCGGGAGCTGGGCGAGCGTATTCGCGAGCTCGAGGCCCGCGCCTATGAGCTTGCCGGGCGCGAATTCAACCTGGGCTCGCCCAAGCAGCTTGGCCAGATCCTGTTCGAGGAGCAGGGCATCCCGGTGATCAAGAAGACCCCCAAGGGCGCGCCCTCCACCGCCGAGGCGGTGCTCGAGGAGCTGGCGCTGGACTACCCGCTGCCCAAGGTGATCATCGAGCATCGCGGCCTGTCCAAGCTGCGCTCGACCTACCTAGACAAGCTGCCGAAGCTGGTCAACAAGGCCACCGGCCGGGTCCACACCAGCTACCACCAGGCGGTGACCGCCACCGGGCGGCTGTCGTCTTCCGACCCCAACCTGCAGAATATTCCGATTCGTACCGACGAGGGACGGCGCATCCGCCAGGCCTTCGTGGCACGCCCGGGCTATCGCATCGTGGCGGCGGACTACTCCCAGATCGAGCTGCGCATCATGGCCCACCTGTCCGGCGACAAGGGCCTGTTGTCAGCCTTCGCCGAGGACAAGGACATCCACGCCGCCACCGCCGCCGAGGTGTTCGGGGTGGCCCTGGACAAGGTCAACGGCGAGCAGCGGCGCAGCGCCAAGGCGATCAACTTCGGCCTGATCTACGGCATGAGCGCCTGGGGCCTGGGCCGCCAGCTGCATATCGAGCAGAGCCAGGCCAAGACCTATATCGACCGCTACTTCGATCGTTATCCCGGAGTCGCCCGCTATATGGAGCGCATCCGCGCCCAGGCCGCCGAAGACGGCTACGTCGAGACCGTGTTCGGACGCCGGCTCTACCTGCCGGAGATCCACTCCCAGAACCGTGCCCGGCGCCAGGGCGCCGAGCGTACCGCCATCAACGCACCGATGCAGGGCACCGCGGCGGACATCATCAAGCGCGCGATGATCGATATGGACGCCTGGCTCGCAGACCAGGCCGGCAGCGACGGCTTCGACGCCTGGATGGTGATGCAGGTCCATGACGAACTGGTATTCGAGGTCAGAGAGGACCAGGCCGAGACCTTCATGGAAGAGGTCAAGACGCGCATGCAGAACGCCGCCAGCCTCGACGTGCCGCTGATCGTCGAGGCCGAGTGCGGTGACAACTGGGATGAAGCGCACTGAGGCGTTGCCGCGGATGCTGGAGCGCCGAGTCGGAGCTTCTATCGCCATCGCAGAGAATGACGCAGGCCCAGCCGACCTTGCTCGTCCCAGTCATCCCACCCTGAGAAGGGGATCGTCGACTCCCCTTCCAGGCCCTTGAGCCTGGCCCGCCAGTCGGCCTTGGTGCTTTCGAGGTGCCGGCAGAATGCGGTCTCCTCCTGATAGGCGAGGCCGCCGCCCTGGATGCCGAAGGCGAGCTGTGGTGGCAGCACTTCGAGGCCCAGGTAATACAGGGAACAGTGGAAGGGGTACATCAGCCGAACAATGTCTCCCGCTCTGCCGGCGGGCTCGAAGGCTTCCGCCGGCGATCCTGTCGTCACCGCGCAGATGGTGCGTTTGCCCTTGAGTCGCCCGTGATCATAGCGGCGACTTCCGGAGTACATCCCTCCGTACACCATCACGCGATCGAACCAGCCCTTGAGCATGGCCGGTGGTCCATGCCACCACAGTGGAAACTGAAAAATCACCAGCTCTGCCTGTTCCAGCCGTTGGATTTCTCTTGCCACATCCTCGGGAAGCTGTCCTCCTTCGAAGGCATGGCGTTGTTCCGTCAGTGCCCTAAACACCTGCGAATCCTGGCGATTGCGATAGTGGCGAGGGTGTTCAATGGCATCGAAGCCTTCAGCGTACAGGTCGCTGATGACCACCCTATGGCCCTGGGAGGTCAGAGTGTCGGCGGTGATGGCGGTCAAGGCGCCGTTCAAGGAGTGGGGTTCAGGGTGACAGTGAACGATCAGGACATTCATGGTCGACTCCGTTGCGGTGGGTGTGGTTCAGGCTATGCCTTACACTTGTGCAACGAAATTCCCTATTCTTGTCGGCAGGCTTTGCAAAAATGAACAGTTGGGACGACTTGAGGACGGTGCTCGAGATTTCGCGCTCGGGCTCTCTCTCAGGGGCGGCACGCCAGCTTGGCGTCAGCCACGCCACCGTGTTTCGGCGCCTGCGAAACATCGAGCGGCGCCTGGGGGTGCTGTTGTTCGAGCGCTCACCCGGTGGTTACCAGCCCACCTTGGCAGGGGAAGAGATGGCGCAGGCGGCAGCGCGCGTGCACCAGGAGGTAGAAGGGGTGACGCGCCGCATCCAGGGGCGGGATCAACGGCTGGAGGGCGTCATTCGCGTCACCCTGACAGACTCCTTGCTGCAGGGGCTGTTGATGCCGGTATTCGAGGCGTTCCAGCAACGCCATCCCGCCATCGTGCTTGATGTCTCGGTCTCCAATGCCCTCTATGATCTGGCCGCTCGCGACGCCGAGGTGGCGATTCGGCCCTCCAACCAGCCACCCGAGACGTTGGTCGGTCGGCGAGTCGGTTCGATCCGCCAGGCGATCTACGTGGCTCGCGATGGCGAGATCTCCGAGCCGGGAGATATTACCGCCTGGATCGATCAGGGACAGCGCCCCGACGATGCGGCGCTGGCGGCTTGGATGGAAGACAAGGTCGAGCAAGCGATGGTCCGCTTCCGTTGCGATAGCCTGCTGGGGCGGCAGCAGGCCGCCAGGCGTGGCTTGGGGGCGGTGGTGCTTCCTCGTTATCTGGGCGATGCTGATGTCGGCTTGAAACAGGTGGGAGATGAGTTGGAGGCATTGGCGGTGGACCTGTGGCTGTTGGCCCACCAGGACATGCGTCAGGTCGTGCGTATACGCTTGTTTTTCGACTTTCTTGCCGAGTCGCTCAGGGCGAGGTTGGCGCCCGGGGCGGCAGACCCCAAGCGCTAGGCCAAGCCTTGGTACCCGCCGTAGGGTACCGCTACGACTTCGGACAAGATCCACCGGCCGCGAAACAAGGAGAGCGAACATGACGACAGCACCGGTACGCCCGCAGATACTCGCCTTCGATATCTTCGGCACCGTGGTCGACTGGCACGGCAGTATCGCCCGGGAGGTCGAGGCGTTGGGTTTGCTCAAGTCGCCTGCTGCATCGGCATCGATGACGCCCGCGGACTTCGCCAGAGCCTGGCGCGCGGGCTATCGGCCGGCCATGGACAGGGTGATGTCCGGCGAGCTTGGCTGGACGCGTGTCGACGACTTGCATCGGATGATTCTCGATGAGCTGCTCGATCGCCACCGGCTGGCACTGGACGAGGCGGGCAGGGCCCATCTCAACCGCGCCTGGCATCGTCTGGCGCCCTGGCCCGACAGCGTCGAGGGGCTGTCACGGCTCAAGCGCGGCTATACCCTGTGCACCCTGTCCAATGGCAACCTGGGGCTGCTCGCCGATATGGCCAAGCACGCCGGCCTGCCCTGGGACCTGATCCTGTCCGCCGAGGTCTTCCGCGCCTACAAACCCCATCCCGACACCTACCTGGGAGTGGCCGAGGTCTTCGAGGTGGCCCCCGAGGAGGTGATGCTGGTGGCCGCCCACCAGGACGACCTCGACGCCGCCCGCCGCTGCGGCCTCAAGACCGCCTACATCGAGCGTCCCCATGAGTTCGGCGAAGACGCCCCCAAGGCGGTGGAAGGTTCGCCCGACAACGATCTCCACTGCACCTCGTTGATCGATCTGGCCGATCGTCTGGGCGCCTAGTGTCATCGCTATCCAGTCGTGGCGTGGGCGCTGACAGCGCCCGATGGCGGCAGGTGCGGCACCAGGTCGATGGTGCCGAAGGACTCGAGCGAGACCCACACCACGAAGGCCGCGTAGACCACCAGCAGACAGATCGACTCGCGCCGCGACAGGATCATGTGGGTGCGCATCATCAGAAACAGCAGCACCGTGGCGAAGGTCAGCGCGGCCATCATCGGCGCAGCCAGCGAGAAGTCGATCACCGCGGTACCGGCGATCAGCACGCCTGCCGGGATGCACACCAGCAGGTCGAAGGTGTTGCTGCCGAGCACATTGGCGATGCTGGTGACGCCGCGTCCCTGGCGTGCCGCGCGGATGGAGACGAAGGCATCGGGAATCGAGGTGCCGGCCGCAACCACGGTGATACCCCACAGGAAGCTCGGGGTGCCGAAGATCTCGCCGAAGTTGATCGCCGCGCGCACCAGTCCCTCGACGCCGACCACGATGACCACCAGCGACAGCGCCAGTCGCCCCCACTCTCGTCCCGGGCGGATGTCGCTGACGTCCTCGTCGGATTCATGATCCAGAGTGTCCTGGTACTGCACAAATAGGTAGAGCCCGTACAGGGCTACCGGCATCAAGGCCAGCCAGCGGGTCATCTCGCCCTGGATGCTGCCGCCCTGGGGCGAGGTCTCCACCGGGTGGTAGATGGCGGCGAAGGCGAAGGTCAGGGTCAGCACCGCCACCGCGATCATGTAGAACTGGGCTTCCTTGTAGACCAGGTCGCGATTGGCCTGAAGCGGTGACTTCGAGGCCAGCCCGCTGAGCCCGGGAATCACCAGAATATTGAACAGCGCCGAGCCGACGATGGCCGCCACACCGAGCTCGAACTCGCCATGGACCAGGGTCGAGATGACGGTGGTGGACAGCTCCGGGAAGCTCGAGCCTACCGCCACCACGATGGCGCCCTGAACGATTTCCGGCAGCCGGTAGTAGGCCGACAGGCGCTGGCTCGAGCGTTCGAGCAGACCGCTGCCCTTCCAGATGATGGCGGTGGCGATGACGGCGACCAGCGTCCAGAGCAAGATGGCGGACATTCCCTATCCTTGAGCGAGAAGTGGCCCTGTCAGCTTAGCCTTCCTGATCGCTCGCGCAAAAGACAGACGCTGGCTATCGCGGCACCATCAGGAACAGCCCGGAGAGTAGCGCAAACAACAGGACCCCCTGACGCAGGCGTTTCGCATCCAGACGCTGGTGCATGATTCGGCTCAAGACGGTACCGATCAGCAGAGGGGGAAGAAGAGCGAGCGCCCACCACAGCTGTGTCTGTTGCACGGCACCTGCCATGGCGAGAATCAACAGTGACAGCACTTCGCCGACCACGAAGCAGCAGGCAATGGTGGAACGCAGCTCGGGACCCGGTCGATGCTGGTAGAGCAGGGCCAGGGGAGGGCCACCGACCCCGGTGGCGGTTTCGGTGACACCGGTGATGGCACCCACCGTGAGGCAGGCGCCGGTGCCCGGTCGAAACACCGGAGCAAAGAGGGCGACCAGCACCGCGAGCACGGTGGACGCTCCGATCAACTGGTTGAGCCCTTGGGTGCTCAGCACCATCAACACCGCGAGCCCGGCCAGGGTGCCTGGCAATCGTCCAGCGCTGATCCAGGCGCTGCCGCGCCAATCGATGGCCTCGCGCTCGCGCAGCGCCACCAGCAGATTCAGCGGAAGCATCAGGACCAGCAATGCCACCGGCAGCAGAGTCGGTGCCAGAATTCCCAGCACCGGGGCCACAATCAGCGCGAAACCGATACCGATGGCTCCCTGGACGAAGGACGCCAGCAGGGTGGCCACGGCGGCGATCGCATAGGTAGTGGTCGTCAGCATCGGGGCTCCCCATTGCCTCGCTGCCTTAAGGGCGTCGCTTCACCAGCTTTTCCATGGCGCTCGCGATGCACCTCGGAGGTTGGATGGACCCGCTGGATTGGTGCCTTGTTGATGGCGGCGGGAGCCACCTCTCGGACCTCGGCAAGCAGTGCCCGTGCGTCCCAGTCCACTGGCCAGCCTTGCCAGAGTCTCAGTCGGCCAGCGGTGAACACGGCTTCGATCTGATCCCGATTGCCGTAGCGCACAAGTTCCCAGGGCCGGTCCCAGGAAGGCGTCATCTCAGGCACCTCGAGATCCACCAGCAGGAAGTCGGCGGCTTTATCCACAGTGATATCGCCGGTGATACTGCCAAGCCCGCAGCACTCGGCGCTGCCCTGGGTAGCGTGCTCCAGCCAGCGCCAGCCACCGCCGCAGGAGCTGTCGCCGGTAGCCAGACCGAAGGCCATTCGCTGGCTGGTCTCGGCTGCATCCATCAGGCGAAAGCCGTCACTGCGGGTCCCGTCTGTACCGAGCCCGAAACGGATGCCAAGCGCCGCCATCTGCAGGGCGGGCGCCACCGCGTTGCCTTTCCAGCTGCTGGCGACCGGATTGAAGGCCACCGCGGTATCGGTATCTCGCAGCAGATTGAGTTCGTCTGGCGTGACCAGGGTGGCGTGGGCGATCAGAGTCTGTGGGCCGAGTGCGCCCACCGCATGCAGATGCTCCAGCGGCCGCTGTGAGCGCGTTACCAGAGAACGTTCGACCGCCTGGAGGTGCTCGTTGACGTGGCTCTGGAAGATCGCTCCCTTGTCGCGGCATAGCGTGGCGACGTCATTGAGCATATCGTCGCTGGCCGCTTCGGGAATGGAAATTGCCAGGGATGGATGGATCAACGCGTGGTCGCGGTAGTCCGCCAGGTGGGCCACGGCACGGTCGAGGATGGCGTTGCGTTGCTGGGGCGAACCGCTACCGCCCCGATCATTGCAGATCATGCCGAGCACGCAGCGAAGCCCGCTCTCTTCGGCCGCCTTGGCGAGTGCGCCGATTTCCCCCGCACTGCGGGTGCCCGCGTCCACCGCAGTGGTAAAGCCTCCGCGCAAGGCCTCGAGCGCCGCCAGTTTGGACGACAAGTGAAGCAGTCGCTCGTCCAGGCTGGATTCCAGCGGCACCCAGATGCGTCGAAAGATTTCGGAGGGCTCCCCGAACACCAGCGACTTGCCCAGTGACTGGGTCAGATGATGGTGGCTGTCGACGAACCCCGGCATCATCAGGTGTCCCGGCAGGTCGATCGGGGGCAGCGTCGGATGACGGGCGACCAGGGCTTCCTTGGGTCCGATATCGATGAAGCGCCCGGCGCTCGTCACGACTCCCATGTCACGCTGAATGCTTCCATTCGCGAGCAGTTCGCCAGGGCACAGCAGCAGCTCGCTGGCCGAGAGTCGCTGGCGCAGTTGCTGATCGACCCTCATGAATCTGTCTCCGGAGCTTCGGTGTGGGAGGGCTGGGTCTCTCGGGCGCTGTTGCCGCTGCCCAGGTGGTAGAAGGCCAGGTTGACGATCACCGCGGTGAGGGTGCCCATGGCCAGTCCATTACCCAGGATGATCTGCAGGTGGGTCGGGAAGGCTGAGTAGAAGCCCGGTACAACGATCGGCAGCAGACCCATGGCCAGCGCCGAGGCCAGCGTGAAGAGGTTGCCGTGCTCATTGAAGTCGACGCGGCGCAGGATATTGATGCCCATGACCCCGATGATGGCGAAGACGATGACGGCGGTGCCGGCCACCACTGGTGTCGGCAGGGTGGCGGCCAGTCGGCCCAGAGGTGCCAGCATGGCCAGCAGGATCAGCAGACAGCCGGCGGCGATGGTGACATAGCGCGAGCGCACGCCAGTGGCCCGGATGATGCCGATATTCTCGCCGCTGGTGATGATCAGCGAGGTGCCGAGGCAGCCGCCAAACAGCGAGCCCAGGGCGTCGGCGCGAATGTTTCTGGGAACCAGGGCCTTGGCATCGCCTCGCTTGCCGACGATTTCGGCGGTGGCCATGGTCTGGCCGGTGGCCTCGGTCATCGACACCACGCTGAAGATGATCAGCGGCAGCGACGCCAGCAGGTCGAACTTGGGCATGCCGAAAGGAAAGAGTTGGGGCAGGGCGATCAAGGGGCCATCGAGGATGCCCGCCACGCTGAGGTGACCGAAGGCTGCCGCGATTAGCGCACCCATGACCAGCCCGATCATCACCGAGATGCGACGCAGGGCGCCGGTAAACACTCTGGCACTCACGACGATGCAGGCGATGGTGGCCAGCGCCAGAAGAATGGTCGAAGGGGCGGCGAAGTCGGGGCTGTCAGGGCGCCCGGCGATGAGGCCACCGAAGATCTTGACCAGGTTGATGGCCACCAGCAGCATGGTGCCGATGACGATGGGCGGAAAGAAGCGGAGAACTCGGGTGAAGAAGGGCAGTGCCAGGAAGTAGAACAAGGCGGTCAGAATCACCGCACCGGTGGCGGTCTGGATATCGGTGGCCTGGGCGATCGCCAGAAAAATGACGATGGGGGCACCGCCAGGTACCTGCACGAACGGGAGTCTCGCGCCGAAGCCCAGTACCCCGATGGATTGCAGCAGGGTGCCGAGGCCACAGGCGAGGAAGGTGGCGCTCATCAGCGGTACCGTGACGTCAGGCCCGAAGCCCAGCGCCTGGCCGACCAGGAAGACCGCCGTGATCGGTGCGGCTGCCATCACCAGTACGTGCTGCAAGCCGTAGAGGATGGCAGCCTTCAGTGGCAGCCGTTCGTCCACCGGATCGACGGAATCGGTGCGAAGAGGAGAAGACATGGGTGGCCTCATTGTTGTTGTCGTTCAAGAGTGTGCGTCCAGGTGTTTGCCGAACCGCGTTTCTTCTGCGGGTTTCAGAGGAAAGCTAGCGCTGAGTCAGTGTGCGCGTCTATCATCGTTTTTCGTGAGATGTGTTGCCGAAATGGCAACGATTGGTGAGCCAGCCATGGCTGACGAATCAGGAGACACCGCGTGCCCTTGATGACCACCGCGCTACGCTATTTCGATGAGGTTGCCCGACAAGGGTCGATCCGCAGGGCCGCAGACCAGCTCCATGTGGCAGCATCGGCGGTCAATCGCCAGATCCTCAAGCTGGAGGACGAGCTTGGCGTACCGCTGTTTGAGCGGCTTCCCCGCGGCCTGCGCCTGTCCTCGGCGGGCGAGCTGCTGGTCTATCAGGTGCGACAGTGGCAGCGGGACGAACGTCAGCTGCTGGGGGTGCTGGACGATATCCGTGGCACCGGTACCAGTGAGGTGCGGGTCGCGTCGGTGGAGTCAGTGACCGACCGCCTGCTGCCGGTGACCATTCGGCGCTTCATGGAGCGCTATCCTCGTGTGCGTTTCGACCTGTCCACCGATCTTACCGACCCCATCATCGACGCTATCCTGTCGGGAGAGGCTGACATCGGACTTTGCATCAATCCGCCGTCCAATCCCCGCCTGCGTACCCTGCGACGGCTCGAATTGCGTTTCGGGGCGGTCATGGCGCCGTGGCACTCTCTGGCCAAGGCGAGCGAGCTTCGTCTCAAGGATTTCGAGAACGTCCCGGTGATCTTGCCGGACCAGGCAATGTTTCGTGGCTCTACTCTGGAACGCGCGCTGTCCACTCAGGACGTGCGACTCTCCGCCGTTGCCGCGTGTGGCCGCATCCTGAGCATGAAGTCGCTCGCCAGAGAGGGCGTGGGCGTGGCGTTTCTCAATCCGCTGGATGTGACTCGTGAACTGGCCGAGGGGGAGCTTGTCTTTGTGCCTTTGCGGGATCGTGGTATCGCTGCGGCACAGTTGGAAATGTGTGTGGCCAAGGATCGGCCGCTGCCTCTGGCCATCGCCGTATTCGCCGAAATGCTGGATGAGGCGCTGAAGGAACTGGATGTCGCCACCACCGTCTAGGGCTTGTCTGAAAAGTGCCTGCGCTCGGTAATACGGCGTTAAAAATCGGATCAAAATGCTCATTTACACCCCGTAAACTGCGCTTTCTCACCGATTTTTGCCTTGTCTAACCTTCGCTCGTCGACTTTTCGGACAGCGCCTAGTCACTCGCGTCACGCGAAGTAGGTCTTCAGACTGCCGAGATGGCACTGCGGGTGCTATGGTGTCGGTCATGGATTGCTTATCTGGTCGTGGTTGCCACGGCCTCACTGCCGGAGACAAGGATATGACACGGGGAAAGATGGGATGGGCCGCTGTGGCCATGCTGACACTGGCTGGCTGTGCGTCGACCTCACAACCGCAGACGGCGGCCGAGATGTTCGACTGCGACGCCCTCAATCAGGCCGTGGCCAGTGCCGACAATGATTTCACCGACATCAAGGGACGCTTCGACGACACTCGGCTGACCCGCAGCTGGGAAACCGATGTCCAGGCCTTCCACGACTCCTGTCTGATCACCTCGGCGCAGCGCCCGGATCACTACTCCTGTTTCGGACGGATGGACAGTGACGACCCGCGTGGTGCCCTGGTGGCCGGTGGTGAGGCCCTTGGCCAGTGCCTGGGCAGTGACTGGACCTCCACCCGCGAGACGTCCGATCGTCTGGTCTTCTCCAGGGCCGGCAGCGACACCACCGTGACGCTGGAAACCTTCCTCAACGACCGCGGCCGCCGTATGGGCAGCCTGGATGTGTGGCAGCACCCGGATGACCTGCGTCTGGAGTCCACCGACGGCTGACTGCCGCTGTTGGGCCCATGACGGGTCCATTGGCTGCACCAACGACAGGGCCCGTGCCGATCGGCACGGGCCCTGTCGTTGTGGCCTTGGCGTTTGTGCTGCTTGCGCAGGCCCTCATCAGCGGCGAGGGCCTGGCGTGGACGGGCTTAACGCCAGCCGACGCGATCGAAGATCTTGACCGCTTCCGGGTTGTTCTCGCCCAGCACGCTGACGTTGACTTCGTCCTTCTTGAACTCGCCCCAGGAGCCGAGTACCTCGTCCACGGCGACGCCCTCGACCACCGGGAATTCGTGGTTGCCCACGGCGAACAGTTCCTGAGCTTCGTCGGAGGCCAGGAACTCGAGGAAGGCGACGGCGTTGTCGTGGTTAGGTGCACCCTTGACCAGGCCGGCACCACCGACGTTGACGTGGGCACCACGGTCATCCTGGTTGGGGAACAGGATCTGCACGCTTTCGGCGGCCTCGCGCTCGTCGGCGTCGTCGGAGGTCAGCAGACGCACGTAGTAGTAGTGGTTGGCCACCGCCACGTCGCACTCGCCGCTGGCTACGCCCTTGATCTGGTCGCGGTCGCCACCCTCGGGGTCGCGAGCCATGTTGTCGACCACGCCCTGGGCCCACTCTTCGGCACCTTCCTCACCGTGGTGCTCGACCATCGAGGCCAGCAGTGACTGGTTGTAGATGTTGTTGGAGGAACGGATGCAGATCTTGCCCTTGAGGCTGGGGTCGGCCAGCTTCTCGTAGCTGTCGACCTGCTCGGGCTCGATGGTCTCGGGGTTGTAGAAGATCGCCCGCACGCGCTGGCTGAAGCCGAACCAGTCGCCTTCGGGGTGGCGCATGCTCTCGGGCAGGCTCTCGTTGAGCACCTCGGAGTCCACCGGCGCGAAGATGCCTTCCTCCTCGGCGCGCCACAGGCGGCCGGCGTCCACGGTCATCATGATGTCGGCGGGGCTGGCCTCGCCCTCGCGCTTGATGCGCTGGATGAGCTGGTCGGAATCGCCCTGCAGCACGTTGACCTCGATGCCGGTCTGTTCGGTGAAGGCGTCGTACATGGCCTGGTCGGAGTCGTAGTGACGTGCCGAGTACACATTGACGCTGCCGTCGGCGTAGGCGAGACCGGAAGCGCCGGCCAGGGCGATGGCGATGGCAAGACGAGAGACGTTGGACATCGGAGACCTCGAGTGGCGGATGGAATGATAATACGTGTCATTCGGTGTCCGTATTGAACGACCTCCCGGGCACGGCGTCAATCACTGTGCCTCCTTGGGCTGATGCAGGTTGCTTCTCTCGGCATAGTGGAGGGGGCACGATCGATGTACTGATGGGGGCTGCGTCGGGGGCGGATAGCTCTGACCATCGGGCGCTCCAGCCTGGCGCTGCGCCCCCTGGCACCCGCTGCTTCGGGAGCCGGCAGGGCGGCGAGGCTGACCCACTAGCGCGGGAGATATCGCACAGGCAAAGGAGAAGGCGTGTCGAAAGGATTCGCGTTACCATGGCCAATCCATCGGCTTTCGCCGTCGTCCATCCGACCTTCGACACGCGATCCCCTCCATGACCTCACACCTTGCCAGCTCCGCCACCGTTTCCGAGCAGACCTTCGAGGAAGGCGTTGTCGCCGATCCTCTGCTGGCTGTGCGCAATATCCAGCATCGATACGACAGCAAGCTTGCCGTCAGCGACGCCTCCTTCGACATCGCGCCGGGCGAGGTGGTGTGCCTGCTCGGGCCGTCGGGCTGTGGCAAGACGACGCTGCTGCGCATCGTCGCCGGACTCGAGGCGTTGCAGCAGGGGGAGCTCAAGTTCGACGGCCAGACCCTGGCCGCACCGGGGCGCCCCCACGTGCCGCCGGAGAAGCGCAGCGTGGGGCTGGCCTTCCAGGAATCGGCACTGTTTCCCCACTTGAGCGTGCTCGACAACGTGACCTTCGGGCTCAAGGGGATGCCGGCGCGGGCGCGCCGTGAACGTGCCCTGGAGCTGCTGGCTCAGCTGGGCATGGACGGCTACTCCGAGGCCTTCCCGCACACCCTGTCCGGTGGCCAGCAGCAGCGGGTGGCCCTGGCCAGGGCCCTGGCGCCCTCGCCGCAATTGATGCTGCTGGACGAGCCTTTCTCGAGCCTCGACGCGCGTCTCAGGGACCGTATCCGCGATGACACCCTGCACGTGCTCAAGCAGGTGGGTGCCGGCACCCTGCTGGTGACCCATGACCCCGAAGAGGCGATGTTCATGGCCGATCGCATCGTGCTGATGCGCGATGGTCGGGTGGTGCAGGTAGGCACGCCGGAAGAGCTCTACTGCGCGCCGGCCGACCCCTTCGTGGTGACCTTCTTCGGGGACGTCAATCGCCTGGAAGGCGTCGCCCAGCGTGGCTATGTGCATACCGCGGTGGGGCCCGTCGCCACCGACCTGCCTGACGGCGCCCGCGCCCAGGTGCTGATGCGTCCGGAGGCGCTCAGGGTGGTGGAGATCGAGAGCGACGGCCAGCACGCCCACCACAGCCACGTGCTGATGGCACGACTGCTGGGGCGTTGCAGTCTGCTGCACCTCTGCGTGCACGGTATCGATGGCCAGGAGGCCCACATGCACGCCCGGGTACCCGGGGTCTTTCTGCCGAGGGAAGGCCAGGCCGTGCAGGTCAGTCTCGACCCGGCCCAGGTATTCGTGTTCCCCGCCGAGGCGTCCGGCGCCGAAGCCGTCTAGACCCCCTGGCCCCGGCGCACCAGGGGTGGGGACTATTCGTATCCAGTCGTATCCAGTCGTATCCAGCAGGGGCCAGCGTCAGTCGCTGGCCTGGCCCGGGCGTGAGCGGCGCATCGCCAGGCTCAGCAGCACCACCGGAATGATCCCCACGGCAACGATGGCCAGGGACGCTGTCGAGGCCTCGGCCAGGCGTTCGTCAGCGGCCAGGTTGTGGGCTCGTACCGCCAGGGTGTCGAAGTTGAACGGGCGCAGGATGATGGTGGCCGGCAGCTCCTTCATCACGTCGACGAAGACCAGGATCCCGGCGGCCAGCAGGCTGCCGCGCATGATCGGCGTATGCACCTTGCGCAGGGTGCCGGTGGCGGTCTCGCCGAGGGTGCGGGCGGCCGCGTCCATCGACGGGGTGACCTTGCCCAGGCTCGCTTCCACGGCGTTGAACGACACCGCGAGAAAACGCACCACATAGGCATAGATCAGGATAAAGGCGGTACCGCTGAGGATCAGGCCGATCACCTCCCCGGTGGCGGCCTTGTACAGCTGGTTGAGCTGGACGTCGACCCAGGCGAAGGGAATCAGGATGCCTACCGCCACCACCGACCCCGGAATCGCGTAGCCCAGCGAGGCCACCCGAGTGGCCGTGCGGGTCAGCGGGCCCTGTTCGAGTCGGGCGCCATAGCTCAGCACCACCGCCAGCCCCACCGCGATCAGGGCGGCGACGGCTGCCAGCAGCAGGCTGTTGCCGGCGTACTCGAAAAAGGCGCTGCCCAGCACGCTGTCTCCGGCCTTCAACGCCATGTACCCCAGCAGCAGGCAGGGCAACAGGAAGCCCACCGTCACCGGCAGCGCGCAGGCCAGGGTGGCCGCCCAGGCGCGTGCACCGCTTAGACGGTACTCCGGTAGTTGCTGGTAGCGGTGAGAGGTGTGGTGGAAGCGGCGCTTGCCCCGGGACCAGCGCTCCAGCAGCACGAACAGGATCACGAAGGCCAGCAGGCACGCCGCCAACTGGGCGGCGGCGACCTGTTCGCCAAGTCCGAACCAGGTGCGATAGATGCCGGTGGTGAAGGTATCCACGCCGAAGTACTGCACCGCGCCGAACTCGTTGAGGGTTTCCATCAAGGCCAGCGACACGCCCCCCACCAGCGCCGGTCGCGCCAGCGGTACCGCCACCTGGGTAAACATCTGCCAGGGGCCGCGGCCCAGGGTGCGTCCCACGTCGAGCATGCACACCGACTGCTCGAGGAAGGCCGCCCTGGCCAGCATGTACACGTAGGGGTAGAGCACCAGGGTGATCAGGGTGGCGGCACCCGGTAACGAGCGGATGTCGGGAAACCAGTAGTCCCCGCGGGACCAGCCGAAGGCTTCGCGCAGGGCCTCCTGCACCGGCCCTGCGTACTGCAGAAAGTCGGTGTAGGCGTAGGCGATGACGTAGGTGGGTACCGCCAACGGCAGCAGCATGGCCCATTCGAACAGGCGCTTGCCGGGAAAACGGCACATTACTACCAGCCAGGCGCAGCCGGTACCGATGGCCAGGGTGCCAAGGCCGACGCTGAGTACCAGGAACAGGGTGTTGAGCAGATAACGCGTCAGCACAGTGTCGGCCAGGTGACGCCAGATATCGCCGGCGGGCACCAGAATATGGGCCAGGATCACCAGCACCGGCAGTGCCACCACCGCGGCGACAGCCAGCGTCAACCAGCCCCAGCGCGAAAGCCGCCGGGAACGAACCTTGGCCACGGAATGAGTACTGCTGGACACGGACGGACTCCTGCTGCGGGCACCGCTGACGGACGGGAGGCCAGATCATACCAGTCCGTGCCGGCGGCTGCAGTTGGCCATCAAGGGGAGGCATGGAGGCGCGCACCAAACGGAAGTGAGACCTTGGCTCGGCGGGCTTTGAAAGTGAATAACTATTCATTTATTTTAAGAGGCATCTCAAAAGAGGGTAAATGTCATGCGCCCACGCGACGACACCAAGCGGGTGGCACTGCTCGAGGCGACCCTGGTCGAGGTCACCGAGCACGGCTTCGGCGTGGCCTCGGTGGCCCGTATCGCGCGTCGCGCCAGGGTGTCGCCCGCCACCCTCTATATCCACTTTGCCGACAAGGACGCCCTGCTGGAGGCGACCTTTGTGCACGTCTGTGACCAGCTGATCGATACCGCCCTGGAGGCCTTCGATGCGGCACTTGAGCTGCGCCAGGCGCTGCGCGAGATGTGGCATGCGCTGTTTCATCTGGCCCTCGACCAGCCGCGCCTGTTTCGCTTCCACGACGCCTTCAGCCATTCGGTATGGATGAATGATCGGGTCCGCGAGCGCAACGATCTGCGCCTGGCGCCCTTGCTCGATGCCATCGCCCAGGGGCATCGGGATGGCGTGCTCAAGCCGGTTGGGCTTGCGCTGCTGGAAAGCTTCATGTTCCGCCCGATCTACCACCTGGTGCAGAGCCAGGGGAGCCACCCGTTCGAGCCCACCCACACCAATATCGACCAGGCCTTTGCGATGGCCTGGGACGCCATTGCCGTTCGCCACGACAACCCGCGTCCCTGACGCCTCAGGAGCCCCCATGACCTTCTCTACGTTTCCTCCGACGTCGCGCCTTGAGCGCCTGCTGGCCAGGTTCAGTCTGCTTGCCGTCGTGGCGCTTGTCGCCGGCTGTGAATCCGACCAGCCGCCCTTGTCCCAGCAGCAGGTACACCCGGTGAAGCTGGTGTCGCTGGACGCCGGGCGCCAGGGCATGTTGATGCGTTATCCCGGCCAGGTGCAGGCCTCGGAGCGTTCGGAGCTGTCGTTCCGGGTCGGTGGGGAACTGCGCGAGCTGGCCGTGCAGCCGGGGGATGACGTCGAAGAAGGCGACCTTGTCGCCCGCCTCGACGATCGTGACGCCAAGAGCCAGCTGGCCAACGCCCGTTCGAGCTACAACCTGGCCGAGGCGACCTACGAGCGTATGCGTATCTCGCTGGAGCGTGGTGCCATCAGTCGGTCCCGCTTCGACGAGGCGCGTGCCGAGTTTTTGTCGGCCCAGGCCCAGCTCAAGCAGGCCCAGGACCAACTCAGCTACACCGAGCTCAGCGCGCCCTTCAGCGGCGTGATCGCGTCGGTTCCGGTGGACAACTATCAGGTGGTCGGTGCCCAGCAGACCATCGCCGAGCTGCAGCAGCCGGGGTCCATCGACGTGACCTTCCAGCTGCCGGAGCAGCAGGTCCGTCGGATCAATGACGAGCGCGCCCAGGCGGTGCAGGACGGCGAGGATGCGGTGGTCTGGGTGACCTTCGCCGAGAACCAGCAGCAGCGCTACCCGGCCCGCTACAAGGAGCACGACAGCAGCGTCAGCCAGGGGTCGCTGAGCTATGAGGTCACCCTGACCTTGCCTGAACCCGACGACATCACGGTGCTGTCGGGCATGAGCGCCACGGTGCTGCTGGACATGAGCGCCCTGACCGGTGATAGCCAGGATCCCTGGCGGGTGCCGGTGGCGGCGGTGGCCACGCGGGAATCGCAGCCTGACCAGGCGGTGGTGTGGCGCTTCGTGCCCGACGACGAGTCCCGCGCCGACGGCCCTGGACGTGTCGAGGCGGTGCCGGTCGTGCCGGGGCGCATCACCACCCAGGGGATGCTGATCGAGGGCGAGCTCGAGGCCGGCGACCGGCTGGTCGCCGCCGGTGCCGAACGCATGCAGGAAGGACGCAGGGTACGACCTTGGATCAAGGAAGAGGGGCTCTGATCGATGGTCGACTACTTTCTGCGCCAGAAGGTCATCAGCTGGATGATCACCCTGCTGCTGGCCGTTGGCGGGGTGGTGTCTTTCTTCGGGCTCGGGCAGCTGGAGTTTCCCGAGTTCACCATCCGCAACGCCATCATTTCGACCCAGTACCCCGGCGCCACGCCAGAACAGGTAGAAGAGGAGGTCACCCTGCGCCTGGAGAAGGCGATCCAGCAGATGCCCGACCTGAAGCGGGTCAGCTCGGTCAACGCCGACGGCCTGTCGCAGATCACCGTGGAGCTCGAGAACACGGTGCGCGAGCACGAACTTGCCCAGTACTGGGACCTGCTGCGGCGCAAGATCAGCGACGTCCAGGCCGAGCTGCCCCCCGGCGCCGGGACCTCCATCGTCAACGATGACTTCGGTGACGTCTTCGGCCTGCTGTTGACCCTGACCGGCGAGGACTACAGCCAGCAGGACCTGGAAGACCACGCCGACCTGCTGCAGCGGGAGCTGCGCCTAGTCGACGGGGTCAAGAAGGTCGCCATCGCCGGCACCGTGCAGGACCAGGTGGTGGTGTCGCTGGACCGTGACCGGATGCGCGCGCTGGGGATCTCGCCACAGCAGTTGAGTGACCTGCTCAACGCCCAGAACGTGGTGGGCGACGCGGGCCATATCAAGCTCGATGGCCTGTCGCTGTCGGTGCAGCCCACCGGCGAGTTCGACAGCGTCGAGTCGCTCGAGCGGCTGGTGGTGGGCCGTCCCGGTGACGGCCTGATCCGCCTTGGCGATATCGCCGAGGTCACTCGCCAGACCACCGATACGCCCCAGTTGCTCTACCACGCAGGGGGGCAGTCCGCGCTGTCCATCGGCATCTCGTTTGGTTCCGGCGTCAACGTGGTGGAGGTCGGCGAACGGGTCGAGAAGCGGCTTTCTGAGCTCGAACAGCGCATGCCGCTGGGCATGGAACTGGCCACCGTCTACCACCAGCCCGAGGTGGTGGAGGACGCGGTCAACGGCTTTCTGATCAACCTGGCCGAGGCGGTCGGCATCGTCATACTGGTGCTGTTGCTGTTCATGGGGGTGCGTAGCGGGCTGCTGATGGGCCTGATCCTGCTGCTGACCATCCTCGGCACCTTCATCATGATGTCGATTCACGGCATCCAGCTGCAGAAGATCTCGCTGGGCGCCTTGATCATTGCCCTCGGCATGCTGGTGGACAACGCCATCGTGGTCACCGAGGGCATGATGATCGGCCTTGCCCGGGGCAAGACCAAGCGCCAGGCGGCGCTGGAGGTGGTCGGTCAGAATCGCCTGCCGCTGCTGGGTGCCACGGTCATCGCGATCACCGCCTTTGCTCCCATCGGGCTGTCGCCGGACGCTACCGGCGAGTTCGTCGGGTCACTGTTCTGGGTATTGTGCTATTCGCTGTTCCTGAGCTGGATCACCGCCCTGACCCTGACCCCCTTCTTCTTCGATCTGTTCTTCAAGGAACGCATCGAAGCGGGCGAGGAGGGGGATAGCGATCCCTATCGTGGCCTACTGTTCCGGGTGTTTCGCCGCCTGTTGGTGGTGGGGATTCGGTTCCGCTACCTGACATTGGTGCTGGCGGTGGCGCTGCTGGCTGGTGCCTTGTCGCTGTCGGGGCAGGTCAAGAACGCCTTCTTTCCCGACGCCACCACACCGCTGTTCTTTGCCGATGTGTGGTTGCCGGAGGGCACCGACGTGCTGGAGACCGAGCGCACCATCGCGCGCCTCGAGACGCAGGTGCTGGAGATGCAGGACGTGACCCGGGTGACCAGCGTGATCGGTGGCGGCGCACAGCGCTTCACCCTGACCTATGCCCCCGAGGACCGCTATGCGAGTTTTGGTCAGCTGATCGTCGAGACCGAGGACCGCGCGTCCCGGGAAGCCCGCATGAAAGAGGTGATCGAGACCCTGCGCGAGGACTTCCCCCGGGTCCAGTACAAGGTCCAGGCGTTGCAGGTCGGCCCCTCGGCCAAGGCCAGCATCGAGGCGCGCATCTACGGTGACGATCCCGAGACCCTGCACCGCCTGGGCGCCGAGGTGCGTGGCATCTTCCAGGACGAGCCGATGACCGACAGCATCCGGCTGTCCTGGAGCAATCGCGAGAGCGTCATCGTGCCCGAGTTCCTCGAGCAACAGGCACGTCGCGTCGGAGTCACCCGGGACGCCTTGCACCAGGCGCTCAGGCTCAACAATGACGGCGAGCAGGTCGGCGTCTACCGCGAAGGCAGCGAGCTGATTCCGATCGTGATGCGCTCCCGGGAGGACCAGCGCCACGACATCGACAACCTCAGCGCGGTCAACGTCTGGAGTGAAGAGCAGGGACGTTATCTCAGCGCCGGCAACGTGCTCGGCGAGCTGCACACCGAGCTGCGTGATCCGCTGATCAAGCGTCGTGACCGGCGTCGCATGCTGGCGGTGTACGCCGAGCCGATGCCGCTGTCCGGTGAGACCGCTGCCAGCGTGCTGGCGCGGCTGCGTCCCCAGGTCGAGGCCATCGAGCTGCCGCCGGGCTATGCCATCGAATGGGGCGGTGAGTACGAAACTGCCAGCGACGCTCAGAAGGCGCTGCTGTCATCGCTGCCCATGGGCCTGCTCGGCATGTTCATCATCACCGTGCTGCTGTTTGGCCGGCTGCGCCAGGCGCTGGCGATCTGGTCGATCGTGCCGCTGATGCTGATCGGTATCATCGGTGGCCTGGCGTTGCTCGGGGCGCCCTTCACCTTCATGGCGCTGCTCGGCACCTTGAGCCTGATCGGCATGGTGCTGAAGAACGCCATCGTGCTGATGGAAGAGATCAACGTGCAGCGTGGCCAGCAGGACAATGCCCACGACGCCGTGATCCAGGCCGCGGTCAGTCGTGTGCGGCCGGTGACCATGGCCGCCGTGACCACCATGCTGGGGATGCTGCCGCTGTTCACCGATGCCTTCTTCGCCTCCATGGCGGTGGTCATCGTGTTCGGTCTGGGCGTCGCCACCCTGT
Source organism: Halomonas sp. MMSF_3323 (assembly GCF_030733595.1). Taxonomy (NCBI): domain Bacteria; kingdom Pseudomonadati; phylum Pseudomonadota; class Gammaproteobacteria; order Oceanospirillales; family Halomonadaceae; genus Halomonas; species Halomonas sp. MMSF_3323. The sequence goes on from NZ_JASHIT010000026.1 coordinate 21,461, forward strand.
TGACCCTGGTGATCCTGCCGGTGGCGTATTGCACCCTGATGCGAATTCGCGCTGGCTGATCCTGCCGCCGCTGCCTAGCCGCCGGCTCCCTGAACGCTGGCCCCATGGGGGCCAGCCTCGTCGGCGATGGTGGTCCAGGGCTCGACTGACGCGCTATCCATCTTCGTCGACGGGGCCTGTTCCACCAGCCAGGAGGAGATCAGCGGCCACAGGGTGTCACGGTGGCGGCGGCGAAATCCTTCCAGGTGCCCTAGTACACCACTGCCCATGACCCTGGGAGACAGCTGCAGGCGCTTGATCGAAGCGCCGGTGAAGTAACCGGCCAGCAGATCGATGCTGTCGCTGCTGGCGTAGGGGTCGTCGTCGAGCCCCACCACCAGCAGAGGTAACGTCACGCGGGCGAATCGCACTTCGGCGTTGAGTTCCGGGTCGTCGAAGAAGTAGCGCGGCAGGCTGGTCCAGCGGCTGCACTGGCGGGCCACCCCCTCCGGCACGTCCTCACTGATACCAAGCCGTCGGCAGGGCACATAGCCATTGATCCGGGACAGCATGGGAAACACCAGCTTGAATAGCATCCAGGCGCGCAGCCGCAGCCAGGGTGATGAGATGAAGCGCAGACAGCTGGCATTGCAGGCGATCAGCACCGCGCCGCTCAAGTGTCGACTGGCGTCGCCCAGGCCGATGGCATGGCCACCGAAGCTGTGACCGATGGCAAGCAGCGGCAAGTCCGGCCAGTGCTGGCGAGCCCACTGGGTCACGCTGTCGGCGTCTAGCTCGGCCCAGTCCTGCATGCGCACCCCCAGTTTCTCGAGATGCTCCGGTCGCGACCGCCCGATGCCGCGGTAGTCGTAGCTCAGCACGTGGAAGCCTTGCTCGGCCAGGAATAGTGCGAAGGCCTGATAAAGGCGTTGTGACACCGCCGAAGCGGAGTGAATGATCACCACCCCACGTAGCGGCTGTGTGGCCTCGAAGTGGCTGGCGCCGAGCGGATAGGCATCGGAGGCGGAGAGGGTGAAGCGGGTCACGTTGGCCATGATGCTGCCCTTGCACAGAGTGTCTAAGAACTCTTAATACGATGCAGGAACGGCGTCGAGGCTTTACCCAATCAGGAGCGCGAGGGGGTGAAAAGTCGAAGAATATGCCGGAAACGCACTGTCAAAATCGTCGTTCTAAACGAGTAGCCCCCGCGAAGCGGGGGCTGTGTGGTTGTGCTGGAGGCTACCCTGAGGGTCAGTAGCCCAGCAGCATCGAGGGCAGGCCTGTGACCAGGGCGGGGAAGTAGGACATCAGCACGCAGGCAATCAATATCAGCGCGCAGAACGGGATCACCGCCTTGTACAGGTCGAGGGTCTCGACCTCCGGTGGCGCCACGCCCTTCAGGTAAAACAGCGCATAGCCGAAGGGCGGGGTCAGGAAGGAGGTCTGCAATACCACCGCCACCATCACCACGAACCACAGCATGTCGACGCCCATGGTCTCGATGATCGGCAGCATGATCGGGAAGCTCAACAGCACGATGCCGGTCCAGTCGAGGAACATGCCCAGCACGAATACCAGCAGGAACATCAGGATCAGTGCGCCGGTGGTGCCACCGGGCATCGCCAGCACCAGTTCGCTGATCACGTCCATGCCGCCGCCGATGGAGAACACCCCGGTGAAGGCGGTCGCCCCCACCAGCACGAACATCACCATGGTGGTGGTCTTGCCGGCCTCGATGAAGGTGTTGTAGCAGGTCGACAGCTTGCGATCACCGAAGATCAGGAACAGCAGGAAGGCCAGGGTCACGCCGATGGCCGAGGCCTCGGTGGCGGTGGCGATACCGGTGAACAGGGCTCCCAGCACCCCGAGGATCAGGCTCATCGGCGGCAGTACGTACTTGCACAAACGGATCACCAGCTCCCCGGTGCTGGTCTCGGCACGCTCCTCGGCGCCTACAGGAGGGCCGAAGTCGGGCTTGATCAGGCAGATCACCAGCACGTAGAGCGCGTACATCGAGCCCAGCAGCAGACCCGGCACCAGGGCGCCGGCGAACAGCGCGCCCACCGACACCGGCGAGTAGCTGGCCATCAGGATCAGCATGATGCTTGGCGGAATCAGGATGCCGAGACAGCCGCTGGCCATGATGACGCCGGCGGACAGGCCCTTGTTGTAGCCGTACTTGAGCATCGGTGCCAGGGCGATCAGGCCCATCACCGCGATGGAGGCGCCGACGATGCCGGTGGTGGCCGCCAGCAGCACCGAGACGATGACCACGGTCAGCGCCAGGCCGCCGCGCACGCGTCCGAGCAACAGGCGCATGCTCTCGAACATCTTCTCGGTGACGCCCGAGTCGTTGAGAAAGCGCGCCATCAGAATAAACAGCGGGATCGCCACCAGGACATAATTGTCCATGGCGCGCCCATAGATGTTGTTGATGATGATGCCGAGCACCTGGGGACCGGGGCCGAACCAGGCGCCGAGTACCGCGACACCGCCCAGCACGAAGGCCAGCGGGTGGCCCATGAACAGCCCCAGCATCAGGCCTGCAAACATGAAGATGGTCAGAAGTTCAGCGCTCATTTGGCTTCCTCCACGCCCTGGCCTGTCAGCTCATTGATGGCGCGAATGACGATGGCGATGGCCTGCAAGAGGATCAGCACGCTGGCGATGACCAGCACGGCCTTCACCGGATAGACCGGGATCGAGACGATGCCGTAGGTGGACTCGGCGCGGCTCCAGGAGCGCTCGAAGAAGCGCCAGCTATAGGTAATGAACATGATGATGAAGGGGGTGAAGAACAGCAGGTAGCCGAGCAGGTCGATCAGTGCGCGACCGCGCCGGGACAGCAGCTGCTTGACGATGTCCACCTCCACATGGGCGTGGTGGCGCAGCCCGTAGGCGGCCATCAGCATGAAATGGGTACCGAACAGCATGGTGGTGACGTCGAAGGCCCAATCGCTTGGGCGTCCGATAAAGAAGCGCATCGCGATGTCGTAGACCACCACGAGGGTGATGATCGCGATCAGCGGAGCGATCAAACGGCCGAACCACTCGTTCAAGCAGTCGATGGCCTTGGCAATGGCGTTCATGGTGGGGTTCTCGTCGAAGTCCAACGATGACCGGCGGCCTCGCGCAGAGAGCCGCCGGCCGGTAGTGACAGAAACGTGCCTGGTTGTTACTCGAGGCAGGCTTCGATCTCGTCAAGCGACGGCAGGTTGTCGGTGACGCGGCTCATGTTGTAGGGCACCGAGACGTCACGCCACTGGGCGTAGTCCTGCATGTAGCTGATCATCGACTGGTAGACCTTGCCGAGCATCGGGTCCTCGCAGGAACCCTGCACGATCACCTGGTTGGTGACCTCCTGGATCTGGGCCAGGTCTTCCTCGGACAGCTGGTTGATGGTGGTGCCGTCCTCGAGGAACTTGGCGGTACCCTCGGTGGACTGCTTCTCGGACCAGGCCAGCGACCAGGCCATGGTGGCCTCGGAGGCGATCTTCAGCTTCTCCTGGGTCTCCTCGGACAGAGCGTCCCAGGCGTCCTTGTTGATCATCACGCCGAACACGCTGGCAGACTGGTGCCAGCCCGGCGTCATCCAGTAGTCGGCAACCTCGGAGAAGCCGGCCTTGTAGTCGACACCGGGGGTCGAGAACTCGGCGCCGTCGACCACACCACGCTCGATGGCCTGGTAGATCTCGCCGCCGGCCAGGGTGACCTGGGAACCACCAAGCTGCTCGAGCACCCGGCCCTGGTCACGCCCGGACAGACGCAGACGCTTGCCTTCGATGTCGGCGAGAGAAGCGATCGGAGTGCCGCCGCGGAAGCCGGACTCGTTGTTGGTGATACCGTAGGGCAGGTAGACCAGGTTGTACTGGCCGTAGATCTCCTGGTAGAGCTCGAAGCCGCCCCACTGGGTGATCCAGTTGAGGTAGTCCATGCCGTTGAACAGGCTGGGGGTGGCTGCCAGCGGCGAGAACGCCGGGCTGCGGCCGGCCCAGTAGCCCGGCCAGTCGCCGGCGGCCTGGATGCTGCCGGTCTCGGTGGCGTCGAAGACCTCGGTGCCGGGCATCAGGGTGCCGCCGGCGTAGAACTCGATCTGGATCTCGTCCCCGGCCAGCTGGTTGACCAGCTCGGCCCAGTGCTTGTCGATCTGGATCAGGTCGAGGTTTTCCGGCCAGGTGGTGGTCATGGTCCACTTTTCCTGGGCCATGGCGCCACTCGACAGGGCGGCCAGGGCGATGCCGGCAGCCATGCTGGTCAGGGTAAACTTGGTCATTTGCTTCATGCAGGTGCTCCCCGTGGGTTGTTGTGTTCTGTGCAAAGGAGGCGATCGCTGCCTCACCGAAATTGCGTCTGGCACCCTGGGCCATTGTCTTGGGTTCGGTGCCTGGGGGTAGTGGCGTTCCAGCGTGGGGTTGGCCCACGATGGCGCCTCGGCTTCATCAAGCTAGCACGGTCTTCAAGAGATGATCGATGCGACCCATGTCGATGAAACGGCACACTTTTTTGGCGACTGCACAGTCGATAGCGTGAGAAAAAGTTTCGACAATTCAGCAAAATGAATAAGTTAGAGCGACATCTATGCTGCGCTGCCGTAGTCGGCTCGATCGTTTAATCGGCGCAGCCTTTAGACCAAAGTTGATTTATCAGGGAGCCTTAATGTCCCACTTTTTGACCCGACAGGACCTCGCGCGGCTCGCTGCCTTTCGACAGCAACTGCGAGGGCGGCGCTTTCGCGGCTTGCTGTGGGTGAGCGAGGCTCCTGACCGGGCGCGGGGCGTTGCCCACGAGTGCCTGGCCCTAGGCGGATGGTCGGCGCCGCTGTGGGTCGGGGAAACGTCGATCGACAAGTCTGCTGACAGTGCCGGCACCGGGGCCCATGACAGAGCCGCCACCGGGGCCCATGCCAGGGCCGGCACCGGGGCCCATGACAGAGCCGCCACCCCCCCGCCGTCGCTTGAGCGCCTTCCCGCCGCCAAGGCGCGTACCCGGCTCGGCGGCGAGCACGACCTGGTGGTGTTCGACGCCGCCTCGCCAGGCACTGGCCTCGATCCTGACGCCCTGGGGGCGGTGGCCGGCACCCTGGTGGCGGGAGGCCTGCTGGTGCTGTTGACCGCCGACGACGGTGGCCGCCGACCCGACGACGACTACCGCCGACTGGCGGCCCACCCTTGGCGGCCGGAACAGCTCACGAGCCGTTATCTAGAGCGCTGCCATCGGCTGCTGGCGGGCTTTCCCGGCATGCTGCGCTGGCGGCAGGGGGAGGGCCTGACGGCAACGCTCGATGATGGCCAGGAAAGCCCTTTTGCCGATGGCTCATGTTCAGACAGCCCTTGTCCAGACAGCCCGTGTCTAGACAGCCCCGACCCGGATTGCCTGAGCCCCGACCAGGCCGAGGTGGTACGTCGGCTGACGCGGCTCAGGCGTCGCCGCCCGTTGGTGATCACCGCCGACCGTGGTCGCGGCAAGTCGGCGGCGCTGGGCATCGCCTGCGCCCGCTTGCTGGTCAAGGCCGAGCAGCAGCGCCAGGCGCCGCTGGATATCCTGGTGACCGCGCCACGGGCGTCCTCGGTGGCGCCGGTATTCGAGCGCCTGGCGGCGCTGCTGCCCGAGGGACAGGGCGACGAAAGGGGCTTCGAGGCGCCCGGGGGGCGGGTGCGTTTTATCGCCCCTGACGCTCTGACGGACGCCGTCGCCCGGGGGGAAGCCGGCGGCCCCGGCTCGCTGCTGCTGGTGGACGAGGCGGCGGCGATTCCGGCGGCGCTGCTGGGCGAGTGGCTGGCGGCATTTCCGCGGCTTGCCTTCGCCACCACGGTGCACGGCTACGAGGGCTCGGGGCGAGGCTTTGCGTTGCGCTTTCGTCGTCATCTGGAGGCGCAGACGCCCCAGTGGCAGGACATCGCGCTCAGGACGCCGATACGCTGGGCCGATGGAGACCCCCTTGAGCGGGCCATCGACGCGCTGCTGTGCCTGGATGCAGAACTTCCCACAGTGCCGAAGGGGGCGAGGGTGAGTGCGCCTTGTCCTGGTCAAAAGTTGGCCGAGCTGCCCTGTACCACGCTCGATCGCGATGTCCTGGCCCGGGACGAAGCCTCCCTGAGAGCCATCTTCGGCCTGCTGGTCCAGGCTCACTACCGCACCACCCCGGCGGACCTGCGGGCGCTGCTTGACGCACCGGCGACCCGCATCTCGATCCTTGGTACACCACGTGCGCCGCTGGCGGTGTGCGTGTACGTCGATGAGGGCGGCTTCGATGCCGATCTGGCCGAGCGGGTGCTGCTGGGACAGCGACGCCCGCGTGGTCACCTGATGGCCCAGTCGCTGGCGGCCCACGCCGGTGAAGCCGCGGCGCTGAAGGCACCCAGCGCCCGAATCACTCGGATTGCCGTACACCCCGACTGGCGCCGCCTGGGGTGCGGGGCGAGGCTGATCCAGGAGGCGGCACGCCAGGCCGAACAGGCCGGCAAGGCACTGCTGGGGGCGAGCTTCGGCGCCGATCCGGAGCTGCTGGCTTTCTGGCAGGCGCAGGGCTTTCGTCCGGTGCGCCTGGGACTGACCCGGGAGGCCGCCACCGGCGAGCATGCGGCGATGGTGGCGCTGGCCCTGGGGGAGCACAACCGGGACCTGATCGAGCGGCTGTCGCGGCGCTTTGAGCGGCAGTTGCCGGGGCTGCTGGCCTTCGAACTGACACGCCTGTCGCCACCCTTGGTACTGGCGCTGCTGGCGAGCGTCGGCGATCGCTATGCATTCGACGCCGATGACCGCTTTTCTCTCGACGCCGAAGATCGCTTTTCTTTCGGCGCCGAAGACTGCTTTTCGCTCGACGCCGAAGATCGTCGTGAGCTCCAGGACCTGGCCAGGGGCCAGCGCGAGCCGGCGCTGGCGCGTCCGGCCATCCAGGCCTTGGTTCGCCGGCTGGCGTCGCTGTCACTGTCGCCGCCCATGTCGTCGTCCATGTCCAAGGCGAGGTCCAAGGCTGACGATGACCACGACAGTCTGGCCTGGCTCGCAGCGTGGGCGTTTCAGGGGCGTTCGGAAAGTTCCCTGGCGCAGGGGCTATCGCTGCGCGGCAAGGCACAGGTCAAGCAATGGTTGCGGGACGCCGTGGGCCGAGCCCTGGCACTGCTGAAGGCCCTTTCCAAGGCCTCGGGGCGAGGGTAGAGTGCCAACATTCGCAAAGGCAGACATAGACATCATGAACGAACATCTCGATAGCCTCGCTCCGACCGCCGTATGGCGTCACTTCCGTACCCTGTGCAACACGCCGCGCCCCTCGGGCCACGAGGCGGCTCTGGTCGAGATCCTTGAAGCCTGGGCAGACGAGCACGGCATCGCCCACGACCGTGACGCCTACGGCAACCTGCGTCTGTCCAAGCCGGCGAGCCCCGGGCGCGAAGGGGCACCGGGTGTGATCCTCCAGGGCCATCTGGACATGGTGGCCCAGGCCAACGCCGACAAGCCCCACGACTTCACCCGGGATCCCATCGTCACGCGGGTCGAGGATGGCTGGCTCAAGGCCGACCAGACCACCCTGGGCGCCGACAATGGCCTGGGGGTGGCGGCGGCGCTGGCGATCCTCGGCGATGATGAGCTCGTCCATGGTCCGCTGGAGGCGATCTTCACCCTGGAGGAAGAGACCTCCATGGGCGGTGCGCTGAATCTGGCCGAATGCTGGCTGGAGGGCAGCCTGTTGCTCAACCTTGACTCCGAGGACCGTGGCCAGGTCTACATCGGTTGTGCCGGTGGCGCCGACGTGGTGGTCGAGGCCCAGTTGCCGGTGGAGTCGGTGGGCGAGGATGAAGAAGCCCTGACGCTGAGCCTCAAGGGACTGCGTGGTGGCCACTCCGGAATCGATATCGACAAGGGGCTGGGCAACGCCAATCGCCTGCTGGTGCGGGTGCTGCGCGCCCTCGACAGCTGTGAGGTGCGCCTGGTCGACTACCGTGGCGGCACCCTGAGAAACGCCATCCCCCGCGAGGCCGAGGCGGTGGTGATGGTGCCTCGGGACGAGATCGACGCGCTGCGCTCGCGCATCGAGCGCCTCGAGGCCGACATGCGCCGAGAGCTGTCCGGCGTCGACGAGGGCCTGCGGCTGACCCTGGAGCCCTGCGCCACTCCGCGAGAGGAAGCGCTGACCCGCCACGCCAGCCGCCTGCTGGTGGCGGCGTTGCACGCCGCGCCCTGCGGTGTCGAGCGCATGAGCGTCGAGGTGCCAGGCGTAGTCGAGACCTCCAACAACCTGGGCGTGGTCAGCCTCGAGAACGGCCGCTTTCACCTGTGCGCCCTGGTGCGTTCACTGCGCGACAGCGCCACCATGGATCTGGCCGAGCGCTTCACCGCGCTGTTCGAGCTGATCGGTGCCCGTACCCGGGTCGAGAACGGTTACCCCGGCTGGACGCCTCAGCCCGACAGCGACCTGCTCAAGCGCTTCTGTGAGCTGCATCGTCAGCGCCTGGCGGTGGACCCGGAGATCAAGGTCATCCACGCCGGGCTCGAGTGCGGGATTCTCGGCGGCAAGTACCCCGAGCTTCAGATGATTTCCTTCGGCCCCCTGATTCGCGGCGCCCACTCGCCGGACGAGCGCGTCGAGATCGCTTCGGTGGAGGAATTCTACGGCCTGCTCAAGGCGCTGATCGGCGACCTGGCCGAGGGCACCCGCTGATATGAGGCTGAGATGAGTCCGGCCCTCGAGTCACTGTTCGACCAGCCCCTGGCGCCGGCTCTTGCCGGCGTCTCGCTGCTGGCGATGACGTTGCTGGCGCTGGCCTGGCGAGGGTATCGACAGGGGCAGCGGCGTGAACAGGCCCTGGCAGCAGAGCTCGAGACGACCAAGGCTCAGCTCGAGCAGCGGCGCGAGGCCGCACGCCAGCTCGAGCAGGAGCTGGCCATCAGCGATGCCCAGCTCGACGCCAGCCGAGAGCAGCTCGAGACCCAGCGGGGCGAGCTCGGCGCCGCGCGTCAGCAGCTCGCCGATGTGCGTGAGCATAACGCCCGCCTGGAGACCGAGCGCGAGCAGATGGCGGCGCGTCATCGCGAGCAGATGGCGCTGGTGGAATCCTCCCGGGAGCAGCTCAAGCAGGAATTTCATCGGCTCGCGGGCCAGGTCTTCGACGAGCGCCAGCAGGCCTACCAGACCCAGAGCCGCGAGGGACTCGAGTCGCTGCTCAAGCCGTTTCGCGAGCAGGTGGACCAGTTCCGCCAGCGGGTCGAGGACCTGACCGGACAGCACAGCCGCGAGGCGGTATCGCTCAAGGCCCAGATCGAGCAGCTGGCGGGTCTCAACGCCCGCCTCGGCGAGGAGGCGGCGGGGCTTGCCCGGGCGCTCAAGGGCGACCAGAAGGCCCAGGGCGGCTGGGGCGAGTTGATGCTTGAGACCGTGCTGGAACGCAGCGGCCTGCGGCGCGACATCGAGTACCGCCGCGAGGTGTCGATGAACGGCGAGCAGGGACGCCAGCGTCCCGACGCCATCATCTACCTGCCCGAGGATCGCCACCTGATCGTCGACGCCAAGGTCTCCCTGACCGCCTGGACCCGGGTGGTCAACGCCGACGACGAAACCGAGCGCGAAAGCGCCATGAGCGCCCACCTGGCCTCGCTGCGCAGCCATATCCGCGGACTCGCCGCCAAGGACTACCCGGCCCTGCCGGGGCTGCATTCGCCGGACTTCGTGTTCCTGTTCGTACCGGTGGAGCCGGCCTTCGCCGCGGCCTTCGAGCGTGATCCCTCGCTGTTTCAGGAAGCCTTCGACCGCCAGGTGGTGGTGGTCACCCCGACCACCCTGCTGGCCAGTCTGCGTACCGTGGCGGGGCTCTGGAGCATGGAGCGCCAGAACGAGAACGCCCGGGTCATCGTGTCACGGGCAGAGCGCCTGCTGGCCAAGTTCTCGGGGTTCGTCGACAGCCTCGACGACGTCGGCAAGCACCTGGAGCGCGCCAGCGCCAGTCATCACCAGGCGATGAACCGGCTGTCCCAGGGCCAGGGCAGCCTGGTCGCTCAGGCGCTCGAGCTCGAACGCCTCGGCGCGCGGATGAAAAAGCCGCTGCCGGAGGAGCTCAAAAGGGCGGCTCAGTCGCCGGCGACGCTGGGCAACGATGGTCAGGCCGTCGACGACGCCTGAAGTGACCGCCGTAAACGACGACGCCCCGCTCAAGCCGAGCGGGGCGTCTTCCTTTGCACTGCGTGGGTCGCCAGGGGGTCAGCCCAGGTAGGCGCCCAGCATCCACACGGTCTTTTCCTGCTCGCGGATGTAGTCTCCGACCTGGGAGGCGGTGCCTTCATCGTCGGCGTCGGAGGCAACGGACAGGATCTCGCGCTGCAGTTCGATCAGCCGCTGGTAGCCTTCCAGCACGCCGCGTACGCAGGCTTCGCCGTCATGCACGTCCTTGGCCTCGGTGATGCGCGACAGCGAGATATAGTCGCTGTAGGCGTGAACCGGCTTGTGTCCGAGGGTCAGGATGCGCTCGGCGACCTCGTCCACCTTGGCCAGCAGGTCGGTGTAGAATTCCTCGAATTTTTCGTGGAGTTCGAAGAAGTTCGAGCCCCTCACGTTCCAGTGATAGCCACGAACGTTCATGTAGAAGATCTGGTAGTTGGCCAGGAGCTCGTTGAGCTTTTCGGCCAGATCGCTGGCGCTGCCAGAATGCAGGCCGATGGCGTTAGTGTCGCTCATGCAATACCTCCTTGATCGCTGTGTTCCAGTCTATCCCTAAGGGAGGGCGTTGGAGAGTGAATCTCTTCCATCGCCACGATAGCGTCCATTGATGACGCCTGCCTATGACGTAGGGATGACATAGGGACGACGAAGGCCGCTTTCAAGGGCAGCCCTGTCACCTTGGCATGTCGCTTTCCCTTCAACGGCCGATGGCCTGGAGCGTGCGAATCAGGTTCTCGCTTCGATCGGCGAGCAGCTCGGCGCAGCGTTCCAGCGCCTCGTCCAGTGCCATCGGGCCGTCGGCCAGGGCGAAGGCGGCGCTGACGCCCTCGTCCAGCGCCGCCTGCCAGCCTGGCGCCATACGACCGGCCAGCACGATCACCGGCACCCCCTTGGCGCGGGCCGCCCGCGAAATGCCGATCGGGGTCTTGCCCGACAGGCTCTGGCCATCGAGCTGGCCCTCTCCGGTGATCACCAGGTCCGCTCGTGCCAGGCGTTCGTCCATGCCGGCCTGTTCCATGATCATCTCGATGCCGGGGCGAAGCTCGCCGCCAAGGAAGGCAGCGACGGCAAAGCCCATGCCCCCGGCCGCGCCCGTGCCGGGGGCGTCGCGCAGGTCCTCGCCGAGGCACTCGGCAGCCTTGTCGGCCCAGTGCGCCAGGGCGGCGTCCAGGCGCGCTACATCGGCTTCGCTGGCACCCTTCTGGGGACCGAAGACCGCGCTGGCGCCGCGCTCGCCCAGCAGCGGATTGTCCACGTCCACCGCCGCCTCCACCCTGACATCGGCCAGGCGCGAGTCCAGCCCCGACAGGTCCACCCGTGCCAGTCCCTCGAGTCCCGCCCCGGTGGGGGGAATCGGCTGGTCGTCGGCGTCGAGCAGGCGGGCACCCAGGGCCACCAGCATGCCGGCGCCCCCGTCGTTGGTGGCGCTGCCGCCCAGGGTAATCAACAGGCGTTCGGCGCCAGCGTCCAGGGCGGCCAGGATCAGCTCGCCGACGCCGTGGGTGGTGCTGTCCAGCGCGGTGCGCTCTGACGGGCTCAGCGCCTGCAGGCCGCTGGCCTCGGCCAGCTCGATATAGCCGGTGCGGGACTCTGGGTGCCAACCCCAGGCGGCCTCGGCGGGGCGCCCCAGGGCGTCCTGTACCCTGGCGCTGCGTTTTTCAGCCCCGGTGGCGCCGAGCAGGGCGTCGAGGCTGCCCTCGCCACCATCGGCCATGGGGCACTCGTCGATGGTGATGTCCGGGTCGGCGCGGCGGGCCCCCTCGGCAATGGCGCGGGCGGCGTCGCTGGCGGCCAGGGCATCCTTGTAGCTGTCGGGGCAGATCAACAGGTTCATGGTCGGTCCTCTGGTGAAAAGGTGGGCGTACGCCTGAGGGGCGACAGGCCGATCGCCGCTGGGCCCGAGGTTCGGCTGGGCGAGCGTTTGCCCGTGGCTCGGGACAGCGTAGACTCTTGACAGTATTTCACGCCCCTGGCTGGGAGGTCCTGATGCAAATGTACAAAAATTTGCCCGATAGAGGCCGCAACATTTGGGCGAAATGCTCATCAGTGGCGGTGCTGGGCCTGTTGCCCTGGCTAAGCGCCTGTCAGAGCACGCCTCAGCAGATGCCGGTGGCGGAACCCGCTCCCTCGTCCGGGTGTCAATGGCCGGTGGTAGCCGGCTCGGTATCCCTGGCCGATGTGGTCACGGTGCTGGAAGGCCGCGACTTCCTGGTGCGTGATACCGATACCGCACTCGGGGTGGTCAGCGCCGAGAAGACCGAGCGCACCACCTACCATAACGCCGACGCCGTGCGCCCACGCCTGGGCGGCTTCGTGCTGGGTGGCAGCGGTGGCCACGTCGGCGCCGGCGTAGGGGTCGGCTTTGGCTCCTGGGGCTGGGGTACCAACGACGATGCGACCCGGGTCGAGCGGGTCTCGGTGGCGCTGGATGGCCAGGACGTCCGTCTGACGCGGGATATTCGCCTGTTTGACTGGACCGGCCAGCTACGTGAGTCGCGCACCGCCAGTGACGCCGACTTCTGTGCATCGGTGCGTCAGCAACTGGCGTCGGTGGCATCCAGCAGCGGGGGTGTGCAATGACGCGAAGGTGGACATCAGTGGAGCGAAAGGCCCCCGGAAAGAGACTGCTGGCGGTGGTGCTGATGGCCGTCTGGCTGTCGGGGTGCGCCGGCTCATCGTCGGTAGCCGAGCCGCCGCGCCAGATGCTGGTCGCGGTAGCGCCCGGGCCGGCCCTGAACGAAACCCTGGCGATGCTGATGGAGCAGGGCTACGTCGTCACCCAGGCCGACGGCGAACTGGGGCGCATCGACGCCTCCCTGGCACGTCCGCCGGGCTATCGCCTCGAGGCGCGGGTCGAGCCTGCCGGCGCCTCCGGTGCCAGCGTCTCGCTGCAAGGCTACCGTGGCGGGCGGCGCTTGCCGCCTGCGGTGGTGGAACCCCTGTTTGTCGAACTACAAGGAAGACTCGCCCGTTGATCTATCTCTCGCGTGCTGTGGCCGGATTTCAGGCCGCTTTGGACTTGCATCGCCGCGCCGTGGCGGCATTTCTTCTGTCTCTCGCGCTGGGCGCCGGCCTGTGGCTGGCGCCCGCCACACCGGCGATGGCGCACCCCCATAGCTGGGTGGATCTGTCGGTGACGCTCGAGACCGACGACCAGGGGCGGGTCACCGCCCTGCGCCAGGTATGGCGCCTGGATCCCTTCTACAGCCTGGTGCTGCTCGAGGAGGCTCGCGCCGCCGAGGACGGCCAGGACGCCGCCCTGGATCGGCTGGGGGGCGACATGCTGGTCAATCTTGCGCCCCGGGACTTCTTTACCGAGGCCGAGGTCGACGGCCAGGCGCTGGCCTTCGCAGCGGTCAGCGAAGCCACGGTGATGGCCCGTGACGAGCGCGTGGTGCTGCACTTTCGGCTGCCGCTGGCCGAGCCTCAGGACCTTGCCGGCAGTACCCTGGAATATCGCGTCTTCGATCCCTCCTACTTCGTCGAGGTGGTGCACGAAGCCGACGACGAGGGGCCTCTGGCCCAGGCGTTGAGCGTGCCGGATGCCTGTCAGGCGTCGATCATCGTCGCCGACCCCGATCCCGAGAAGGTCATGGCGGCGGCCCAGCTCGATGTCGACGATAGCGCCCCCCAGGGGCTCGGTCGCTTCTTTGCCGAGACGGGGCGGGTGTCATGCTGAGCAGGCAACGACCCTGGCTGCAGTTGGTTCTTGCACTGGGCGTGGTGGCGGTGCTCATCCTGGCGCTCGAGGCCAGCGGTGCGCTGGACGCCCTCGGACACTGGGTTATCGCCATGCAGGCCGACCTGCACCGCCGCTTGACCCAGGCGGTAACGCTGCTCGACCGGACGCCTTCCTCCGACGCCTGGCTGACCTTGATCGGCCTGAGCCTGTTCTACGGCGTTTTCCATGCCGCCGGGCCAGGCCACGGCAAGGCCGTGATCAGCGCCTACCTGGTCTCCCAGGGCGGAGCCTGGCGGCGGGCCCTGGCGCTGTCGGTGGCGGCCGCCCTGCTGCAGGGCGCGGTGGCCATCGTGCTGATCCTGGCGCTGGTGCAGGGACTTGGCTGGCTGACCCGGGAGGCCCTGGGCAGCGTGGTCTGGGTCGAGCGACTGAGCTTTGCGCTGGTCGCGCTGCTGGGCCTGTGGCTGAGTGCACGGGCGCTTGGACGACTGCTCAAGATCGCGCGATCCTCCTCGGCGGACCTGACGCCTTCTCATGATGGCCACCATGGCCCTCATGAAGCGCACCGCCACGACCAACACCACGGTCACCACGAACACCACCACGGTCACCACGAACACCACGATTGCTGCTCCGGCCATCATCATGTCTCGCCCCACGGGCCGCGTCGGGAGGCCTGGCTTGCGGTGCTGGCGATCGGCGCAAGACCCTGCTCCGGGGCGGTGCTGCTGATGGGGGTGACCAGCCTGCTCGGCCAGCCCTGGATGGGGGTGGCCGCGGTACTGGCGATGTCGCTGGGTACCGCCTTGACGGTATCGACGCTGGGGCTTGCCAGCGTGTTGGCGCGGGACTGGGTCGCCGCTCGTGCCGCACGGACCTCCGCCGCTCGTGGTCGAGTGATAGCGCGGCTGGGCGCGCTGGTGGCGCTGACTGGGGGGCTGTTGATCGCCGGGCTCGGGATCCTGCTGATGTCTCAGGTCGGCGCCAGCGACCCCAGCCTGCCACTGATGTCCCCCGGAGGGCGACCAGGGGGACTGGGAGCCTGAGCCAGGCCGCTTCGACCTGGCTTTCGCGATGGGACCTGGGCTGTAGTCCGCTATCTGGCGGCCCGGGGCCATGCCCGGGGCACTGCCCCGAGCATCACACCGTCTCGTTCAACCCTTGAAGGACAGCCCGCCTGCCAGCGCCAGGATACGGTCCTTGGTGGCGGCAAGGCTGTCCTTGTCGTAGGGCGTCGCCTGGCCCTGACCCCACACCGGGCCAGGCCAGGCGGGGTCGCCCTGGTGGCGAACGATGACGTGGATGTGCAGTTGCGCGACCATATTGCCGAGGCTGGCGATATTGAGCTTGTCGCCGCTGGCATAGGCCTTCAACGCCTTGCCGATGCGGGTGGCCTCTCGCCATAGCTGCTGCTGGTCCTGTTCGGACAGATCGTACACCTCGCTCACCTCGGCGCGGCGCGGGATCAGCACCAGCCAGGGATAGCGGGCGTCGTCCATCAGCCGCAGCTGACACAGTGGCAGTTCGGTGATGGGGTAGCTGTCCGCGACGAGGCGCGGATCGACGACGAAGTCGCTCATGCAAGGCCTCCAGGATGGTGTCCAGCGCCTAGGGTACATCAGAGCGGGTGGGCAGGGTGACAAGGTAGATGATTCGAACAGAGGACGACAGATGACGCCAGTCGAGGGAGTGGCCCTGCTGCTTGCGGGTATCGTGGCAGGTTTTATCAATGTGCTGGCGGCCGGGGGCTCGATGCTGACCCTGCCGCTGTTGATGTTTCTGGGCCTGCCGCCGCAGGTGGCCAACGGTACCAACCGGGTGTCGATCACCCTGCAAAGCGTGTCGGCGGTGGCCAACTTTTTCCGCGCCGGCGCCCGTCATATCCGTCTCAGCCTGCGCCTGTCGGTGCCCGCGGTACTGGGCTCGATGCTGGGGGTGTGGCTGGCGCTCAGGGTCAGCGACGCCCTGTTCGAAACCATTTTGATGGTGGTGATGGTGGCTGCGGCGATCATCATGCTGTTGCCCCAGCCGAAGCTCGACACCCGCCCGCTGACCGTCGAGCGACTGACCCCTGGGGTCTATCTGGCGATGTTTGTCATCGGGCTCTATGGCGGCTTTCTGCAGGTGGGTGTCGGCATCCTGTTCATGATCGTGCTCTATCGCATGCTCAAGATCGATCTTGGCCAGGTCAACGCCTTCAAGGTACTGATCATCCTGGTCTACACCCTGCCGGCGCTGGCCATCTTCCTGTGGCACGACCAGGTGCGCTGGAGCTACGGCCTGGTGCTGGCTGCCGGCAGCATGACCGGGGCCTGGTTGGCGGTGAAGGTCAACATGAGTTCCCGTGGCGCCATGGTGGTCAAGTGGCTGACGGTGGCGGTGATTGGCGTGATCATTCTCAAGCTGGCGCTGTCGTGAGGGGCTTCGCAGTAGCCGGACGGCGTCTGGCGTTGTGCCGTGTGGCGGATTACCTCGTCCGAGCGTTGGCTGGGAGGCTAGCGATGGGCGGTGATCGTGCTAGATTGTCAGAGGATGATGTATTTCGCTTACCTGCCTGGCTGCAAGGAGATAGGAACCATGAAAAGGATGCTGTCGTTGATTCTGGTATCAGTATTCACCCTGGCGCTGTTGAACGGCTGCAACACCGTTCGTGGGGTGGGCGAGGATATCGAGAAGGGTGGAGAGGCGATCCAGAAAAGCTCCAGCTAGCCAGAAAGGCTCGGTCTAGCCGGAAACGTTCCCGCTAGACCGAGCCAGGAAACGTAGGGGCAGCGAGAAGAACCACGGCGGTGAGCCGCCTCGTCGTCGCTGTTCTCCCCATGGGTGCTCTTTGTCGCCGTGCCTCTGCTGACTCGCGCTATCTGTTTCTCCGTCGGAACTTTCCCGCCATTGCTGTCTCCAACAGGTTCCATGTTCGTCGTCCCGACCGCCAGGTCTGTCAGTTGGCAACGAGTTGACCACGGCCTGTCCGTCAGGCGCAGCGCCGTGATAGGTTTTGAGGCGCGCTGCAGCGATACGAGGCTGGCGGGCGCTTGCACAAGGATTTCTGGCACTGGAGGCCATCGATGAAACCACTTCTTCCCCTGCTGCTGGTCGCGGCTCTGGCCGGCTGCTCGTCGTCGTCCGGCGGATCCGGCGAACCGGCACCGCTGCCGCCGGAGCGCGCTCCCATGGCCGAGGCCTGCGACGCCGAGGCGGTGCAGGGCCTGGTCGGCCAGAGCTACGACGCCAGCTTCGATGAACGGCTCAAGGCCGAGAGCGGGGCCAAGACGGTGCGGGTGCTGCGTCCCGGCGGGGTTGCCACCATGGACCTGCGGCTGGATCGCCTCAACGTGCGCCTGGATGATGCCGATGTCATCCGTGAGCTGGCCTGCGGCTGAGCGTCACGCTGCCCGCCCGGCAATCGACAAGGCCGCCCTTCGGGGCGGCCTTGTTGTGTGGACTGGTTGTGTGGACTAGTTGTGTGAAGACCTATCGAGCTGTCGGGCGATGACACACCTTCAGCGCTCGCCCAGTTCCTGGTTCGTTCGCATCTCTTCCTCTTCGGCCTGCTTGCGCAACTTCTTGCGCAACGCGGCTTTTTCGTAGCGCAGCTTGCGGATCGGCGTGTCCAGGGTCAGCGGAGGCACCGAGGCCGGGCGGCCGTCGGGGTCCACCGCCACCATGGTCAGGTAGCAGCTATTGGTGTGGCGAATGACCTTCTGGCGGATGTCCTCCGCCACCACCTTGATGCCGATCTCCATGGAAGAGCGGCCCACATGGTTGACGCTGGCCAGAAAAGTCACCAGCTCGCCCACGTGGATCGGTTGCTTGAAGCGCACCTGGTCCACCGACAGGGTCACCACATAATGGCCCGAATAGCGGCTGGCGCAGGCGTAGGCGACCTCGTCGAGCTTCTTGAGGATGGCGCCACCGTGTACCTTGCCACTGAAATTGGCCATGTCGGGGGTCATCAGTACGGTCATGCTCAATTCGTGCTGACCCGGTAGGCTCTGCTCTGCCATCGAAGTTTCCTCGGAATACGGTGCGCGGGGGGCTGTTGGCGTCTGTCTGGCGCTCCACCACAGCATAACGCCTTGCCCCCCGGCAAGGGGACAAGGCGCTCGTTGAAAGTCAGTTGTCGCCTCGGCTGTACAGGCCGCCAAGCGCCCGGCTGACGCTCCGGGAGGCCTCTACAGCCAGGTCAGGCAGACCGAGATGATGATGCCGGTGACGAACAGCTGGATCAGGCAGAAGCCCATGATGTCCTTGGCCTTTAGCCCGGCGATGCCAAGTACCGGCAGCGCCCAGAAGGGCTGCAGCAGGTTGGTCCAGGCGTCACCCCAGGCCACGGCCATGGCCGCACGGGGAATATCTACGCCAAGCGCCTGGGCGGCAGGAATGACCACCGGGGCCTGAACCGCCCACTGGCCGCCGCCGGAGGGCACGAACATATTGACGATGCCGGCGCTGAGGAAGGTCCAGAACGGCAGGCTGGTCTCGGTGGCAAAGGAGATCATCGCCTCGGACATGGTCTCGGCCAGTCCCGACTGGATCATGATGGCCATGATGCCGGCGTAGAAGGGGAACTGGATGACGATGCCGGCGCCACCCTTGATGCCCTCGTGCAGGCTGTTGAGCAGGCTCTGGGGGGTGCGGTGGAGGATGATGGCCAGGAACAGGAACATGAAGTTGACCACGTTCAGGTTCAGACCGCCGCCGCCGACGAAGTAGCTGATCAGATAGATCAGACCCGGTACGCCCACCAGCAGCGCCAGGGTCATGCTGTTCTCGAGGCGCTCGGCCGGGCGAGTGATGCGTACCCGACGGTCCTCGTCATCTCCCAGCAGCGCCGGATCGACGTAGACGCTTTCCTTTTCGCCGGGCAGCATCAGCCGGTTGACCAGCGGCACCGCGATGAACAGGGCCAGCACGATCAACAGGTTGAAGTAGGAGAAGATCGTCTCGCTGGTGCCGATCACGCCGATCTGCTCCACCGAGAAGTGGCCATCGGTGGCGATGGTCAGCGGCACCGAGCCGGCAAGACCACCGTGCCAGACCACGAAGCCGGAGTAGGCGCTGGCCACCAGCAGGCGGTAGTCCACCCGAATGACCCGGGCCAGCTCCTTGGCGAACAGTGCGCCGACCACCAGACCGAAGCCCCAGTTGATCCAGCTGGCCGCCAGCGACACCAGGGTCACCAGCAGGATGGCGGCGCCGGCGTTGTTGGCGAGGCCTGCCAGGCTCTGCAGCAGTCGCTTGACCGGCGGTGAGCTTGCCAGCATGAAGCCGGTGACCAGCACCAGCAGCATCTGCATGGAGAAGCTCAGCAGGTTCCAGAAGCCGTCACCCCAGTAGGTGAGCACGGCCATGGGCGACTGGCGTTCGATGGCGATGGCTGCTGCGGCGGCGATGATCGTCAGCAACAGGACGAAGATGTAGGGATCTGGCAGATAGCGTTCCACCAGTTTCACGGCGGGTCGTGACAATGCTCTCAGCATGGCGTGTATCGCTTCTTCTGGTTGTGAAAGAGGGCCTTCCCGGGCCACTGGGAGTCAACGGTGCCGCAGCAGGCGCCCGTGAGTCAAAACCACCTGTAAGGCAGATAACGTCTCGGCACATTCACCATCGGTGATCTTCGGCCGTCACTCCTCAGGCGGTGTCACGCCAGCGCGTGCTGCGATAGCGAAGATAGTAGGTCACAAGTACCGCCGAGCGCACTGCGGTAAAGGTCGTAAAGGCCAGCCACAGGCCGTGGTTGCCGAGCCCCTGGGTCAGCCACCACAGCGGCAGATAGACCGCCAGACCGATGAAGATGGAGTTGCGCATTTCGGCAATCGCGGTGGCGCCGATGAAGACCCCATCGAGCAGGTAGCTCCACACCGCGATCAGCGGCATGGCGACCATCCAGGGCAGAAACTGGGCCGCCGTGGCGCGCACCTCCGGCAGGCCGGTAAGCAGCGCGATCAGGGCGTTGCCGCCCAGCGCGAAGGCGAGGCTTGCCAGGGCCGCGGTGGCCAGCGAGCACAGCGCCGCCGCGCGCACCGAGAGAGCGAAGTCATCGAAACGACGGCGACCGATGGCGTGACCGGTAAGGGCCTCGGCGGCGTTGGCGAAGCCGTCCAGGCCGTAGGAGGTCAGCATGATGAACTGCAGCAGCACCGCGTTGGCGGCCAGCACGGTGTCGCCCTGGGACGCCCCCTGGGCGGTAAAGAAGGCCTGGGCGAACAGCAGGCCAAGGGTGCGCACGAACAGGTTGGCGTTGACCGAGAACAGCTCCCGGTAGGCGCCAATGGTCAACAGTCGCGCCCGCTCGAAATGTCCGCCCAGTCGGCCCAGGCGTCGACGGCACAGCCACAGCCCCAGGGCGGCGGTGGTGTAGTCGGCGATTACCGTTGCCCAGGCCACGCCGTCGCTGGTCATGTCGAGTCCCACCACGAACAGCACATCGAGCACGATATTGACGCCGTTGTTGGTCAGCAGCAGCAACAGCGTCACCCGACTGTTCTGCTGGCCGAGGAACCAGCCGAGGATGGCGTAATTGGCCAGCACCGCTGGCGCCGACAGCAGACGAATGGCGGCGTAGCTCTCGGCGAGCCCGGTAGCCTCGGGGCTTCCATCCAGTAGCCATAGCCCCAGCGCGATCAGCGGGTCACCCAGCAGGATCAGCGCAAGTCCGATCCCTCCTGCCAATAGCAGCGACTGCCCCAGCAGGTGGCGCACCTGATCGTCGCGCTCGCGTCCCAGCGCCTGGGAGGTCAGGCCGGTGGTCCCCATGCGCAGAAAGCCAAACCCCCAGTAGAGGAAGCCGAACAGGGTCGCGCCCAGCGTCACTCCGGCCAGGTAGCGTGAGTCGGGCAGGTGGCCGACCACGGCGGTGTCGACGAGGCCCAGCAGCGGCACCGTGATATTGGACAGGATGATCGGCCAGGCCAGGCCGGCGATGCGCGGCAGGCGTTCGAGGGTGGACGAGAAGGTGCTGGTGGAGGTCGACACGATGAAAGGCCTGTTCGGCTGAAGGCAAGGGCGCAACGGGACGGCGGCGAGGTGGGCAAGTGTCCGGTGATGGGGGAAGGGGGTCAAGGCCATGACCCCAAGGCGACGGCCTCAAGGTAATGCCGTCGCCAGGCATGGCGGTCGCGTTGCGGGAAGTGGTTGCTCAGGGCAGGGCCATGTCTGGAGTTGAAATGTCCGATATATCATTCAAGTGTCATCTCGTGTGATGAAACAATCTGTATCTCCTGTTAATCAATAGATACGTTTGGTTTCATTCTAGAGGATGACAAAAATAGTCAGGATGACTACTAATAAAGAGAGGTCGATATTAATAAAAAAGGATTAATAAAAGGCAGGAGGTATAAGAAGAAAACGGAATCACTCGCGAAAAGCTGACGATATACAAAGAAAAAAACGATTTTACGCAGGAGTGTCAAAATGAAAGTATTCCAGCGCTTTTCCCGGGGCGAGGCGGCCCCTGTGCACAAGTCTTCCTCCCTGAATCACCCCCGCTACCGTGGACAGCGCGGAGCAAGCGCGATCGAGTATGCCGTCATTATTGCGCTTATAGCCGTAGCCTTGGTGGCCGCATTTAGTAGTGGGGGAATACCTGAAGCGCTAAACACTTTTGTCGAAAATATCAGCAATACGATTAACCCGCCGACAACCGAAGGCCCCTAATATTCGCTTTGCCTTATTTGCGATTGATTTATATTAGAATGCTAAGGGAGTTGCTTGAATGTCGCCAATGGTGTTGCGCTGGGCAGCCGTCGGGTTGGTAGTACTTGCCTGTGTCATGGCCTTTATCGGCTGGTCGCTAAGTCGTACCGCGATGACGACGAGCGTCGATTCGGTGTCAGGCCCCGAGCCCACCCCCGAACCTCTGGGCCATCCGGTTCTGGTGGCGGCCAGGGACCTGGCAGCGGGGGAGCGTCCTGCCGATCTCGAAGACGCGTTGCGCCTGGCCTACTTCCCCGAGCCGCCTGCAAGCACCTTCTCTGCTCTCGATCAGTTGCCCGACACGCGCCTGGCACGTCCTCTGGCGGAAGGCGACGTGCTGCGTGAAAGCGGCTTTGTCGGTGGCAGCGCTCTGGCCGAGGTGGTGCCTCCGGGCTTTCGCGCGGTGGGGGTCGGCATCGATGCGGTGATCGGTGGCGGTGGTTTCGTCGCCCCGGGGGATCGCGTCGACGTGCTCTATTTTGCCGAGGCTCAGGGGGAAGGTGGCGAGCGACACCGCCTGGCGCGACGACTGTTTGCCGACGTGTCGGTGCTGGGGGTCGGCGAGCGACTGGTGGGCGTGGACGGTGACGACGAAAAGGGTGGAGAGCGCACCGCGGTGCTGGCGATGCCCGAGACCGAGACCGCCCGGCTGCTGCTGGCCGAGACCACCGGGCGGCTGCGCCTGGCGGTGGTGGGCAGCGAGGAGGCCGCCGGCTTTGGCGAGGGGATCGATGATCTGCGCATGATGGCAGGCGGCGCCAGCTTCCTGCCGGTATCCCTGGGCCAGAGCCTCAGTGAGCCGGGCCAGACCGTCAGCTTCGAGGAGTTGACCGGTGTCGAGCGACCGGCAGCGAAAAGTGCTCCCGCGCCGCCACAGACCGGCTATCGGGTGGTGCAGCACGTCGGCGCCAGTCGCAGCGTGGTCACCCTGCCGTGACGGCGGTGGAAGAAGCAGGCAGACAACCATAACGAGAGGCCGGTAGTCGCCGAGGGAAAGGCGAGATACCGCGCCCGCGCAGGGAACAGGAAGGACCATGACGCGAGACAATGAGATCGTCCCACGCAGATCGGGGCGCGGGGGTACGTGCGCCGGAACACCGGTTAGCCGTCTGGCGAACGCGGCCCCTTCGGCACCGTGCCTGATGTTCGGCCTTGGGCGTAGCCTGGTGCTTGGCCTTGTAGTCGGTCTGGCACTTATGCTGGCCGGCGTCACGACAGGCAACGGCCTGGCGCTGGCGCAACAGCCGCCGCTGACCCTGGCGGTCGGCGATCAGGAGTGGCTGGGCCAGCCCGGCCGTATCACCCGCACGGCGGTGGGGCGGGGCGACGTGGTCGAGGCCCAGGTTCTGGACCCGCGTTCGCTGCTGGTCACCGCGGTGGGGCCGGGCAGCACCACCCTCAAGGTGTGGACGGCGGGGGCCAGTCAGCCCCGCGAGACGTTCATTCAGGTACGTCCCGCCGGCGGCGAGGGGCTCGAAGGCGAGTACTCGCTGGCCCCCCATTCTTCCAGCGCCGAGATCCGTGGCGTTACGAGGTCGTTGGAACGCCACGATCAGGCGGTGTCACGCTTCGCTACCCCTCCCATCGATGCCAGCCAGCAGCTAGGCCCTGTTCAGGTGCAGACGGATATCCGCGTCGTCGAGGTCAACCGCAGTCGCATGGCTTCGGCCGGCTTCTTCATCGGTCGCAACCAGGCCGGCTCCACCCGCTTCGCGCTGGGGCGCAGCGACGAGACCCTCGACTTCCTTTCTGGCGGTGCGGTGGCACCCAACGCCGGAGACGGTGGCTTCTCGATCATCCAGGTCAACACCAGCGGGGTGCTGTCGGCGATCAGTGCGCTGAGCGCCAACGGCTTCGCCTACACCCTGGCCGAACCCAGCCTGGTCAGCCTGTCGGGCCAGACCGCCAGCTTCCTGGCCGGTGGCGAGTTTCCCTTCCCGGTGCAAAGCGGCGATGACGAGATCAGCGTCGACTTCAAGGAGTTCGGTATTCGCCTGCAGCTGACGCCGACGGTGCTCGATGAGCGTCGGATCATGCTCAAGGTGGCGCCCGAGGTGTCCGAACTCGACTTCTCCCGGGGCGTGCAGACCGCGGGAGTGGCGGTGCCGGCACTCAACGTGCGCAGGACCGACACCACCGTGCAGCTCGGCAACGGCGAGAGCTTCATCATCAGTGGCCTGGTCAGTCGCAACATCATCCAGAGCGTGGACAAGATTCCGGGGCTTGGCGATATCCCGGTGATCGGCAGCTTCTTTCGCTCCACCCGACTGGATCGCGACGAGAAGGAGCTGGTGATGATCGTGACCCCCCACCTGGTGCGGCCACTGGCTGCCGGCGTCGATCTGGGGCCGATGCCTGGGGAGGCTTTCGAGGACTATGACCCCAATTTTCTCGAGCTGATGTTCGATCCCCGTGATGCCCAGGAGATCCAGCGTGTCTCCGAGGTCGGCTTCAGTCCCTGAAGGTTGGCGTTCGACGGCTGGTGTTCGGCGATCAGGAGGATGCATGCACTTTCGTCAAAAGCGAGTCCAGGAAACTGAGCCCCAGTCCGCCCCGGTGGTGGGGCCTGGGCTGGTCAGCGAGTTGCACCAGCTGGTCATCGAGCGCCTCGAGGATGATTCACGGGGACTGCTGGATGATCCGCTGCAGCTACGCCAGCGGGTGCGGGAGCTGATCGAGGAGACCCTCAGACTCAGGGGCTACGCCCGTTCCGACGAGTGTCTCGAGCGGCTGGTCGAAGGTGTCTGCCGCGAGCTCAACGGCTTTGGGCCGCTGGAACCGCTGCTCGCCGATGACGGTATCTCGGACATCCTGATCAACGGCCATTCCCAGGTGTTTATCGAGCGCGGTGGTCGGCTCGAACCCTGCGCGGTCAACTTCCTCGACGACGACCATGTGCTGAGGGTGGTGCGACGCATGCTGGCCCCCCTGGGTAAACGGCTGGACGAGTCGAGCCCCATGGTCGACGCGCGACTGGCCGACGGCTCCCGGGTCAACGCCATCATCGCACCGCTGTCGCTCAATGGCCCCAGCGTGTCGATTCGCAAGTTTCGCCGCGAGGCGCTTGGTGCCGATGACCTGGTGGCCATGGGCAGTGTGCCGCCCAACCTCATGACCTTTCTGCGCCGGGCGGTGGAAGAGCGCTGCAATGTGCTGATTAGCGGCGGCACCGGTGCCGGCAAGACCACCCTGCTCAACGTCTTGAGTGGGGCGATACCGGCCAGCCAGCGGGTGGTGACCATCGAGGACAGCGCCGAGCTGCAGCTCGCCAGCCATCACGTGGTACGCCTCGAGACCCGGGCGCCAAACATCGAAGGCGAGGGCGAAGTCGGCGCCAGCGCCCTGGTCAAGAACGCCCTGCGCATGCGTCCTGACCGGGTGCTGCTGGGGGAGAGCCGGGGCGACGAGGTGCTCGACATGCTGCAGGCCATGAATACCGGCCACCAGGGCTCCATGAGCACGGTGCACGCCAACTCAGCCGGCGACGCCGTGGTGCGCCTGGAAATGATGGTACGGATGTCACGCTTTCAGGGCACCGACGCCCTGGTACGCCAGATCATCACCACCGCCCTCGATCTGATCGTCCATGTGGAGCGGGGCAGCGACGGCAAGCGTCGGGTGGCCGAGGTACTGCGAGTCGGTGGTCTCCAGCGCGGCGAAGTCCAGCTGGAGCCCTTGTACCGAGCCGGCGGTGGCGCGGTGCCCTCGCTGCAGCCACCGGGCGACGATGACTCACCGATCGGCTGGCGCCGGCTGCTGAGCTCCCTGCAGGAGCCTTCGCCATGACGGTCTGGGGGATGTTTTCGCTGGTAGCCCTGTGCCTGGGGGGCGCCGCCTGGCTGTTGCTGAAGAGCGCCAGTGCGCTTACAGAACGCGCCGCAGGTGGCACACGCACCGCCCGGCGGCGGCTGATGTCCCAGGATTCGTTGATGGAGTGGCTGGTGGAGCGACTCACCGCGGCGGGGCTGCCGGCCTCGCCGGCCGTCGTGGCGCTGTCGGGAGGCTGCCTGCTGGTGCTGGCGATGCTGCTGCTGTCGAGGCTGGGGGCGGTGTGGGGACCCGCCATGGTGCTGGTCATGGTACTGGCAGCCAACGCCCTGATTCGCTTCAGGGCGGCAAGGCTGCGACGCCGGGCGAGGCGCCAGCTTGGGCCCTTTCTTGGGCATATCACGCGAGGGCTCGGCGCCGGTCAGGGCCTGGAAACCGCCTTCGAACAGGCCATCAAACGCTCTCGACCGCCGTTGTCGGATGCCCTTTCCCGAGTAAAGCTGCGTCGCCAGCTGGGCCAGGAGCTGGACGAGGGCCTGGCCCGGGAGGGCCAGATACTCAGGCTCGACGAACTGCGGCTGCTGGCCACCGCGATACGCATCAATCAGCGTCACGGCGGCAGCCTTTCCGAGATGCTCGACGCCTTCGCCTCGGCCCTGCATCAACGCGAGCAAAGCAGCCGAGAACTCGCCGCCATGACCGGCGAGACCCGCGTCAGCGCCTGGGTGCTGGGACTGTCGCCGCTGGCGTTGACGCTGTTTATCCACTTCACCCAGCCGGAATTTCTGGCACCGATGCTCGAAAGCGCCGGCGGACGCCAGGCGTTGATGCTGGCGGTGGCGCTGCAGCTCGGCGGCGGCTGGCTGCTGTGGCGAATGCTCAAGTCGGTGTAAACCCGGGCGCGTCGCGACATGACGATAACGAACAGGAGGCGCGGATGTGGAACCTATGGTGGAGCGGGGCGGTGATGGCGTTGGCGCTGGCGGCGTCACTGCTGTTGATCAGCGCCCGCCGGCCGCTGGGCGCCGAGGGCGAGCGACGCCACGACGAATCCCGGCTGCTGCGCGAGGGGCGCGGGCTGTGGCGTAGTCGGTCCCGTCAGCAGGGCATGGCGGCGCGACTGTCGCTGCGCCTGCGCCAGTGTGGGCATGTCGGTGCCAAGGCGCAGCTTGCGGTGTTGCTGGCCTGGGGCGTGCTCGCTGTCGGTGCGGTGATGCTGGGGGGGCTTCTGGCGCTGGCCGGTGGCAGGCCACCGTTGGCGGTGGTCGCCATGGGCGCCGCCTGGGGAGGCTTCGCGCTCGGGCTCGGCTGGCTCGCCATGGAGCGCAAGCGGCGGCGACGTATTCGGCGACTCGATGAGGATATCGAACTGGTGCTGCAGGTTACGCGGATGCTGTGGGACACCGGCATGACCCTGGAGAGTCTGCTCAACCGGCTGATCCAGCAGCTTGGTGCGACCACCCCGGACATGGTGCTGGAGCTTCGTGTCGTGGCCAATCGTATCGACAGCGGCCAGGACCGGGAACGGGTGCTGGAAGAGGCGGCCGCGGTGCAGGCCAGCGAAGGGGTCGAGCAGTTCTTTCTGCTGTTCGCCCAGATCGCCCGTACCGGCGGGCGAGCCAGGGACAGTCTGGCGACCCTGGTCGATCGCCTCGGGGCGCAGCGACGTACCCGGCTGCAACAGAAGGTCAGCCAGCTCTCCGGCACCATGTCGCTGGTCATGATGCTGTGCCTGTTTCCCGCCCTGCTGATCGTCATGGCAGGGCCTGCGCTGGTCAACCTGGGCGGCCTGATGGGGTCGCTCGGTGGACCATGACAACGGATCGCTGGAGGCGCCCATGCGCACGACAACAACGCTGAAGAAGCGCTCGCCATTACCGAAGATGCGTCCCCTGTGGCTGGTCACCGGTGTGGTGCTGATGACCGGATGCTCGAGTACACCGGATGGCCCGACGTCGATGGCGGCGCTGGGCGCGCTGTCGCCGGACATCTCGCGGGCCGCCCCGGAGCAGAGCGTCGGCCCCTGCGGCCGACGCTACGACGCCGAGATCGGCGTCGAGCTGTCGCTGATCCAGCGCATGCTGGACGACGACAAGCCGCGCTCGGCCGCGGCCCATCTAGAGGCCGGCGACTATGGTCTACCGCTGGCCTGGCGGCTTGAGGGCGAGGCGCTACGCGCCGTCGGCGACACTGTCACCAGCGACCGGGCCTACGAGGCCCTGCTGGGCACCTGCCTGGCTGCGGACGGCTATCGCGGGTTGGCCCGCAATGCCTTCAGCGAGGGACGGCGTGAGCAGGCGCTGGCGCTGATGCGCGAAGCCCGCCAGACACGGCCGATTGATCCACGCATTCGCAACGACCTGGGCTATCTGCTGATGCTGGCGGGGGACAATCGGGCCGCCGCCGAGGAGTTCCGCACCGCGCTCGAGCTGGACCCGGGGCACGAGCAGGCCGCCGCCAATCTGGTGCTGGCGCTGAGCCGCAGCGGACAGCGGCAGCGTGCCGCCGACGCCGCCCTGCACTTCGGCGTGGATGCACGGCTGGTGGGCGTGCGCGATAGCGCTGCAGCCACAGAGCTCTCTGCATCGGGCTCGGCATCGCCGTCGGTATCACGTCCGGGGGCGCAGGCCGAGAGTGAAGAGTCATGAAGCCTCGTCGATCCATCCATCCGTGCAAGGAGCGCCTGTCCATGCTGTCGAACCTGTTGTCGAAAAAGACCTTGCTCGAGCCGCGAACGCTGGTCACCGTCGCCCTTATCTGCCTGCTGGTCAGCCTGGCGCTGGTGTTCTGGCCCGACAGCGCCAGCGCGCAGCAGACAGCAACCGCGCAGACCAGCTCCCAGGCCGTTGCCTCGTCGCAGGTCGTGCGCCTGCCGGCCACCCGGGATCCCTTCGGCGAGCGTACCCGCACGCTGCTGGCCGTCCAGCGCGACGGGCGCCTGGCGTCACCCTCGCCCCAGGCGCTTTCGGGCAAGGTGCAAGGTCAGATCTACCAGCGCTATGTGGACAGCTTCGGCCACCCGATTCCTGAGCGCTATATCGAGACGGGCTTTGGCGAGGACTAGACGTGTCATGGCGCCGTCGCCGCGGGTTGAGCCCTGGCCGAATCACGTAACCGGAAAGGCCAGAACCGGCTGGCCGGTGGGCGATAGTTCTCAGGCGATTGGGCGAGCGAAGGAGCGCAGGTGTGGCCCGGCCTCCCAGCGTGGCGCCATCGGCGTGATGACCGCCTTCTTGCTGGTGGGGCTGGTGGTGGTGGTGACGCTGGCACTGGACGCCGGTCGCCTGTATCTCGAGCAGCGCCGACTTCAGCAGGCTGCCGACCTGGCGGCGGTCTCGACGGCGGCAAGCTGCGACGCGCTGTTTCAGGGCGAGGCGTGCCGCTCGGGAGAGCTGCGCCAGGCCGCCATCGCCGCCGTCGCGGCCAACGGAGTCGTCGTGGGCGCCGATAGCGAACAGGGCGAGGCCACTCTGGCGGTGACCCAGGGGGCGCTGGACGATGAAGGTGTTTTTGATGACGAGGCGGGACTGGCCAACGCCGTCAGGGTGGTCCTGAACCGCCAGGTGCCCAGCAGCCTGCTGGCCAACCTGGGAGAGCTGCTCGGGAACGAGGTGGAAGATCTGGTCATGCTCCAGGCCAGCGGTGTGGCGCGGCGAACCGCAGTGGTGACCCTGAGCGCCGGCACCCGCCTGCTTGCGCTCGATACCAGCGAGTCGACGCTGCTCGATGCGCTGCTCGGCAAGCTGATCGGGGGGAGTCTCGATCTCACCGTGCTGGGTGCAGATGACGGCGTGGGCCTGGACGTCAGCCTGGGCGAGGTGCTGGACGTGGAAGCGCTGGACGTCGACCTCGATGAGGGCCTGGCTCAGAACTTGGCCCAGACCTTGAACGAACCACTGGATCTGCACACGCTGGGCAGTCGACTGGCATCGGTGTTGGATCTGGCGGGTGGCAACCCGGTGCTTGGCGACGCGCCGGGCGAGAGCTTCACCCTGGGCGAGCTGCTGGCGATCGATACCAGCGGCGAAGTGTCGATGACATCCTTGCTCGAGGCACGCGTTCCGGTACGGGATCTGCTCGAAGGGGCGTTGCTGCTGACGACCAGCAAGCAGCAGGATGGCGTCAGTCTCGGCTTGGCCGACCTCTCGCCGCTTGTTGTCGGCCTGGGGCTAGGCCTTGCCGATATCTCGCTTGAACTCGACGTCATCTCGCCGCCGAGCATCGCCGTGGGCCCTCCGGGGCCCGCAGTAGCAAGCCTCGCGAGCGATTGTGCACCTTCCAGTTGCTATCGCAGCGTGGCACGCAATGCCCAGCTCGGGGTGGCGCTGGATGTCGAGCTGAATGTTCTTGGGCTGATCGGTGTGAAGGCGAGCACGCGAGTGACCGGGGCCAGTGGCAAGGCGGCGATCGGTTCACTGGCCCCAGCGGACGATAGCCTCGCGCTGACGCTCGCCGCCAGGCGCGAATTGCTCGAGGTCACCCAGTCGGTGGAGGGTACTGGATTGCTCGGCATCGGCTCGGTGTCGCAGACCGTGCGCTCCGGCGGGACTGGTGATGCCACGCAGCTCATCCGCTGGCCAGCGCAGAAGGGGGCGGAGTTCGATGACCAGGGGGGGGCTCAACTGACCGGCGTGCTCAGCGGCCTGCTATCAGACCTGGGGCTCTCGGCGCTGTTGTCCGGGACCCTTACGGACGTCAATACGATACTGCTCGAGCCGCTGCTCGAGGGGTTGGGCATCGGTATCAACACCCTGGAGGTGCGGGTGCTGGCGGTGGACGCCGGAGGCGTCGAGTCGTTGACTGCCTGCGAGGCAACCCAGGCCGGCTGTCGAGGAGGAACCTAGACCATGCATAGAGGCAAGGGCACGCGAGCGTGCCGCCAGGGCGGAGCAGTGGCCATCGAGTTTGCCATCGTGCTGCCGATCTTCCTGCTGTTGCTGTACGCCCTGGTCAGCTATTCGGTGGCCATGGTGCAGCAGCACCAGTTGACCCAGGTGACCAGCGAGGCGGCCAGGTCTGCCGCGGTGGTGGCGAGTGCCCCCTGGCTCGCCGACGAGGATATGCTGGCCGAGGCCACCCAGCGAGTGCTGGACAGCATCGAGGCCATGGGCTGGCTCGCCGACGATACCCCTGGCTGCATCGAAGGTGCCAGGGTGGCGATCGAGGACGACACCCTCACGGTGTGTCTTGAGCGCTCGCTTTCGATAAAGACCTTGAGCGTGGCGGGCATCAGCGTCCCCGATCTGCCCGACGCCTTGAGTGGGCGGGCGGTGATCAAGCTCTAGCCGGGGTGCCGCCCCTGGCCTTGAAACGACACGAGCCGCCCCTGGGCGGCTCGTTGAGATTTTCGGGTCGTGGCTTGCGAGAGGTGGTGTGCGGGTCGTGGCTTGCGTCGTCCTGCAGACTTGGCTCGTTGCCGGACTCAGGCAGCGGTGATGATGTGGTACTTCTCCATCAGCTGATCATGGCTCTCGACCCGCTCCGGGTCCAGCGGAATGCAGTCCACCGGACACACCTGCTGGCACTGGGGCTCGTCATAGTGGCCCACGCATTCGGTGCACAGGTTGGGGTCGATGACGTAGATCTCCTCGCCGGGAGAAATGGCGCCATTGGGGCATTCCGGTTCGCAGACGTCGCAGTTGATGCACTCGTCGGTGATCATCAGTGACATTGGGGGTCCTCGCGCAGAGTCGTGGCCACAGGGCCAAGGCAGCGTGCCGCCGGAATCTCGCCGTCGCGAGGGGGCCGGGCAGGCTGCACGGGGGCTCGGCATGGCCGATAGCCACCCTGGAGTTCGGGATCAACGGGAAGACCACGGCCTGATCGCAGCGCGCCGAGGTCAATTCCCAGTGTGATGGTCAAGTATTGTAATGGCTACGCAGGGTTTGTGCGACCTTGGGGTGCACATGCTTCGATATGTCGCCGCCCAGCCGAGAGATCTCCCGCACCAGGGTGGAGGAAATGTAGGAGTTCTCCACCTCCGGGGTCAGGAACACGGTCTCCAGGTCCGGCATCTGGGCGCGGTTCATGTTGGCCAATTGCAGCTCGTACTCGAAGTCGGAGACGGCGCGCAGGCCTCTCAGCAGCACCCGGGCGTTCTGCTCTTTCATGAACTCCGTCATCAGGCCGGAAAAGCCCACCACCTCGACGTTGCCAAGGGAGGCAACCACCTCGCGGGTCAGCGCCAGGCGGGTGTCCAGGTCCAGCGTCGGGCCCTTGCCAGGGCTCGAGGCGATGGCCACCACCACCTTGCCGAACAGCCGCGAGGCGCGCTCGATCAGGTCATAGTGGCCATTGGTGATGGGATCGAAGGTGCCAGGATAGATGGCGGTGGTCATCACCTCTTCTCCTGTCTCTCGTCAGCGAACGGCGTGTCCAGCTCGTCGCCGGCTTCGTCGAGCCGGCCGAAGGGATTGTCCACGCTCAGCGACACCGGCTGCTGGTAGCCGGGGATGTGGATGCTGTCGGCACCGACCTCAAGCTCAGGGCCTTCCAGCACGCCTTCACCGAAACGATAGCGCACGGCGAAGTGTCCCGCATCGGCCTGTTGGTGGTAGACGGCGGCCTGGGCCCGGGTCGCCTCGCGACGCTCGCGCCAGGCGGCCATGGCATCGGCGCCGTGGCGCTTGGCCAGCAGCCGTTCGGTGGCCTCGGGGGAGATCAGCACCCCGGTGGCGTTGTTGCCGCCAAAGCCCTTGGCGTTGATCAGGCTGGCGTCGGCCTTGAACGCCTGGGTGTCCTTGAACAGTCGCAGGCGCTCGGCGTGGACGTCGTCGGCGACCCGGTCGAGGGTACAGATGCCCGGCAGCAGGCCGTAGGCGAAGCTGCCCAGGGCGTTGGTGAGCTGGTCGCCGGCGGCGCTGCCCTGGGAGTGGCCAAGGTAGGCCTTGATCGCCACCACCGGCCAGTCGGTGATGCCGTGGGCCTTGGCCACGGCGTCGAACACATGGGACTCGGTGGTGCGGTTCTTCGGCGTCGAGGTACCGTGGGCGTGGATATAGCTGCGTTCTCGCAGGCTGGTCTCGCCGAGCATGTCGCGAATCAGCGAGCAGGCCTTGCCCAGGGTCACGTAGTTGCCGATGCCGGGGGCCGAGATCGAACGCTTCCAGCCGTCGGCGTTGACGAACACCTCCGGTGCGGCGGCCAGGATATCGGCACCCACCTCCAGCGCCAGGCTGTCGTCCATCAGCATCACGAACTGGCTGGACTCCCCCATGGTAAAGCCGCAGTTGCGGGCGAAGGGGCGGCTGGCGCGCTGGTAGTCGGCGTCGGTCAGAAGCTCCAGGGCATCCAGCGCCTTGAGGCTGTCGTCGTCGGCCAGCGCCCCCATGGTGCGAAAGCCCTCGATGATCTCGGGGGTGATCGGGGCGTCCGAGGTGCCGACCATGACGATGCGGCGGCGGCCGCTTCTGATGTCGTCGATGCCCAGGCGCAGGTTGTAGAGGAAGCTGGCGCAGGCGCCCAGAGCGGCGCCGGTGGCACCGACGCTACCCAGCACATAGGCATTGAGGAAGTCAGCGGGCATCTGGCCGTAGCCCAGCGGCATCTGCTTGGAGGTGGCGCGCTTGCCCGAGACGAAGCTCTTGAGCAGGCCTCCCCAGCCCTCGTCGTCGAGCTGACCGATGGAGTTGCCGGCATAGACGGCGATGGCGTCCGGGTCCAGGCGGTCGCGCAGCGAGTCCCAGTCGAGTCCACTGTCACCGAGGCAGTCGCTGGCGGCGAATACCGCCATGGACAGCCCGCGCGGGTGGTGCACGCTACGGTAGAGCTGACTCGGGTCGAAGCCGCTGGGCAACTGGCCTGCGGCACGGACCTGGGCCTGGCGGGTCTCCGGCAGCATCACGTCCATCTGGCCGGCGGGTACCGTGACTTCCAGATGATGGCGATCGACCTCACGCACCTGCCAGGTGGGCGGCAGGTTGTCCGGTAGCTGCCTGCGGCGCAGGCGAAAGGTCAACGGCGATTCCAGCGCCAGGTTGGCGCGGCGATTGGCGGGCAGCCCCTCGTCATTGAAGCGGGGATCCTCGATGCGACGAATCAGGGTGTGACTGAGCACCTGGTCGCGGGTCTCCAGCGCCAGCTGGGCGGCATCGAGCACCTGCCCCTGGGCGTTGTGCCAGCGCTGGTCGGCGTCGCAGTGCGCCAGGCGCATCATCGCCGCCAGGCCGAGCAGGGTGGAGGTCTGCTCGGCCTCGGGAAGGGCGTCGAGCACGGTGCGACGGAAGGCCTGGTGGCCCGAGGTACGGCCGGCCGGGTTGACGCCGCCCATGCCCACGATCACCGGTAAGTGTGACAAGCCGGAGTCCTCGTATTGAAGCGGGTGAAAGGCTCGCTCTCGGAGCGGAGAAACGACATTGAAGGGCGCTGCGACAGACCCGGACAGCCTGGCTGTCCGTGAACGAGGTAAAGACGGCTCGACTCTCGTGTTGCCTTGCAGCGATAGCGTGACGATCGCCTGCAAGCGTCGGTCGAGAGGAGCCTGAACCTCACCATTCTGGCGGCGAGGAGTCGTGCCTCGCGCGATGCCGCGTGCGCCCCAAGCAAAACGCCGTTCGATATTGCCATGGGAGAGGGATTCAGGCCAGCGATGTTAGCACTTGGTCTTGCCTCAGTCATGCGCGTTTCGGTGAAGCCAAGGGGGAGAAAGGCTTGGCGCCGGGGCTCGCGCCTGGTCTCGCTCGACAACGTGGATGGTGAAGGCGGGACGAGTCCTGCGGTGTAAGCCCCTGCTTACGCGTGAGGCACTTGATACACTGCACGCCAGGGCAAGACCAGGTCTTCGCCTCGCCGTTTCCACTGCCCGAGATCGCCCATGTCCGACGCCCCCCGCATCGTCACCTCGAACCAGACCGGTCCCCACGAGGACCTGCCGCGTCGGGTCAGTCGCGGTCTGTCCCATGTCTGGCGCAAGCCGCTGGCCGAGCACACCCGTGAAGCCTTCGCCGAGGCCGAGACCTGGCGCAGGGCTCAGGGTGAGCGAGGGCTTATTCTCGACGCCTGCTGTGGGGTCGGGCTGTCGACCCGCAAGCTGGCCGAGCGGTTTCCCGAGCACTGCGTGATCGGCGTCGATCGCAGCGCCGATCGACTGTCGCGGGACCACGGCCGGCTGCCGGACAACGCCCTGCTGGTGCGCGCCGACCTGGTCGACTTCTGGCGGCTTGCGCTGGCCGAAGGCTGGCGACCCGAGCGCCACTACCTGCTGTACCCCAACCCCTATCCCAAGTCGGTGCAGCTCAAGCTGCGCTGGCATGGGCACCCGGTATTTCCCGCCATCGTCGGCCTGGGCGGACGTCTCGAGGTGCGCTCCAACTGGCGTCTGTACATCGAGGAGTTCGCCATCGCCGTGTCACGGGCCACCGGCGTCACCACACCGCTGGGGCCCTTCGACCCCGGCGATGATCCGCTCACCCACTTCGAGCGCAAGTACCATGAGCACCACCAGCCGCTGTGGCACCTGGTCGTCAACCTTGACCATCGCCCGGGGCTGATGCCCGGCATGTAAGCGGCCACTCGCCGACTCCCAGGCCGCCACTCTACCAGGGGGTGATCACGGCAAACGGCTCATCGGGACGAATTGTGCTCCAGCGCGCGGAAGCTTTCGCCAAGGGTACGGGCGAGCCAGCTGGCGATGGGGCCACGGGCGGCGTCGCGGCGGGCCACCGTCTCCACCTCGATGGTGGGGGGCTCGCCGAGGCCCGGTCCGGTCAGCTCGACCAGTTGGCGCCGGAAGGGTGGATAGTGCGCGATGTGCTCCGGTACCAGCGACCAGCCAAGCCCGCGGGCGGTCAACTCGGCCATGGAGTAGAAGCTGTTGAGTCGCCAGTGCTGGGGGCTCAACGGTTGTTCGGCCTGACGATCTGGCTGGCGCGAGGCGATCATCAGCTGACGATGATGGGCCAGTTCGCTACGGGTCACCGAGTGGACGCTGGCCAGGGGGTGGTCGCTACCCGCCACCCAGCGCTGGCGCAGGTGGGCGATACGCCGACCCTCCAGCGGGCCGGCGGCGTGGGCCTGGCTCAACAGGATGCCGAGATGGGCGGTGCCCTGTTCGACCCAGTCGGCGACGTCGCCCTGGGCGCCGTAGAGCAGGGTCAGCGACAGCGCCGGGTAGTGTTGCGCCAGTGCCTCCAGGGTGGCATCCACCGGCGGCATCTCGACCAGCGCCTCGTGGATCGCCACCACCAGCTGGGCCTCTTCGCCCTGGGACAGGGTCGCGGCTCGCGCATTCAGGCGCTCGCACTGGGCCAGTACCGCCCTGGCTTCCGGCAGCAGCGCCTGACCCGCCGGGGTCAGGGTTGGCGAGCGCGAACTGCGGTCGAACAACTCGCAGGCCAGATCGAGCTCGAGATGGGCGATGGCGGTGCTCACTGCCGACTGGGCGCGGCCAAGGTGGCGTGCCGCGGCGGAGAAGGAGCCGCGCTCGGCGCAGGCAATGAACAGGCGCAGCTGATCCAGGGTCCAGTGCATGGGGGTGGGTCTCACCTATCGTAAAACCTGATAGTAGCTACCTGGCAACCATCGTCCAAGTCACTAGAATAGCGATCCATCGATAGTCATCACGCCGTCGGCGGGGGTAGTCAAATGCGGTCGCTCAAGGAACGCCTGATCCATATGGTGTCGTTTGAACTCGGCGGGCTGGTGATCGTGACCCCGTTGGCCAGCGTGCTGACAGGCCACGGTCTGGGCGAGATGGGCGTGCTGGCGGCGGGGCTGGCCACCGCCGCCATGCTCTGGAACCTGGTCTGGAACTGGCTGTTCGATCGCTGGCTGCCGACCCGTCGGCGCACCCTGTCCCAGCGTTTTGCCCAGGCCATGGGCTTCGAGACCGGGCTTCTGATCATGACCCTGCCGGCGGTGGCCTGGTGGATGGAGATCGGCCTGGTCGAGGCATTCTGGCTCGACGCCGGCTTCATGCTGTTCTTTCTGGTCTATGCCATGGTCTTCAATTCCCTGTTCGACCGCATCGTCGAACGTCGACTCCACGGAGCAAACGGATGAGCTACTTGTACCTGGCGCTCGCCATCGTGGCCGAGGTCATCGCCACCTCAGCGCTCAAGGCCTCCAACGAGTTCACCCGGCTGTGGCCAAGCGTGGTGGTGGTGGTCGGCTACCTGGCGGCCTTCTATCTGTTGTCACTGGTGCTGCGCAGCGTGCCGGTAGGCATCGCCTACGCCTTCTGGGCGGGGCTTGGCATCGTGCTGGTGACCCTGGTGGGTATCGTGGTCTACGGCGAGAAGCCAGACCTTCCCGCGGTGATCGGATTGGCCATGATCGTGGGAGGTGTCGCTGTCATTCAGCTGTTTTCCTCGGTGTCCTCTCACTGATGGGGTGGTTCGTCGTGTGACCGGGTTGAGTCGTTGCCGCCCAGCAGGTCGGTGCGGCCTTCCGGCGGCGTCGTAGTGCCGATGGACTGCTCGATGGCCCGGCGTTCGGTCTCGAGGCCGCCTTCGGCACTGGTGACGTCGGCACTGTCACTGGCCGGGACGACGTTGCTCGGTGCTGTCGTGGACGGTGTCGCGACTCCCTGAGGCGGCTCGACGGCGGAGACTTCTGATGGGGAAACGACGGGTACCCCCTGGGGAAAGATGATTTCCCGGGCCTCGTCCGGCATCGAGATACCGGCTTCGGTCAAGGTGTTCTTGATCTGGCGCAGTACTGCCGAGCGCAGCTTGACGCCGGCGATGGTCTGGCCGTCAAACCAGAAGTAGGCCTTGAGATTGACCGTGGATGCGCCAAGGGCATCGACCAGTACCATGGGTTCGGGGTGCGCGATGATCGCTTCGTGCGCGGTCAGAACCTGATGGATCAGCGTCTGGGCATGGGTGACAGAGTCATCGTAGCCGATGCCGATATCGACGCTGGTCCTGAGGCCTGGTGAGGTGGAGTAGTTGATGACGATCGTCTTGAAGATCGTGGCATTGGGAATCTGAATATGATTGCCCTCGGCAGACAGCAGCACCGTCGAGCGGGCGTTCATGCTTTGCACGATCCCGCTGTGCTCTGCGACGGTGATCCAGTCGCCGCGACGAAAGGGCTGGCGTATCGACATGATCAGCGTGGCCAGGAAGTTCTCGGCGATGTCGCGAAAGGCAAAGGATACGACAATGCCGATCATGCCGGCGCCGCCGACCACGGAAAACGCCAGGCCGGTCAACCCGGCGACCTGCAGGATGAGATAGATGCCGAGCAGCAACACAGGAAGGGCGATGGCACGGGCCAGCACCTGGCGTAGAAAGGGCGAGGCGACACGCTTGCGCAACAGACGCCTGGCCAGCGCCGAGACCAGGCGTGCAAGCAGCCAGGCCAGCGGCAGCACCAGCAACGCCAGCAAGGCCAGCGGTACATAGGTCAGCGCCTCGCGGCCAAAGCGCCCAAGTTCGTCGATGACCGGCGTCAGCGACAGCGTGAATTCGGGCTGCACCTCGATGCGATTGACGACGGCGACAACGCCCTCGGTCTTGGCGGCCAGGGAACCGGCCCAGTCGCGGTGGTTCCCCGAGGCCGTCGCACCGTCCAGGTAGACGATGCCTTCCTTGACCTCGACGGCGAGACTACGATACCAGCCGGCCGAGGCCAGAATGCCGGTCAATCGACGTTCGATATCGGCATCCTCGGTGCGCTCGGAGACCGCGATCGTCTGGGTGCCCTCGACGCTCGGCGCCTCCTGGGCACGTGCGCTGCTGTCGAGTACGACGTTGCCAAGCATGGTGCCAAGGATCAGTACGTACAGGATCCCGCGCATGGCCTTTCTCCACGAATGCAAGTCGCTTCTCAGCATGCTGGTATTTTCCTGGCTTAGCCACTGCAGGCTGTGCTTGGCTGGCGCTGTTTCTGCTCGTCGATACGCGCGGTCGTGCGTCGGGTGACGTCGGTCGAATTAGGCGGGTGGTTCTCCGAGGATTGTGAGAATCGTCACCGATCCGCCGCCGGCCCGGTGGCGTAGAGAGCGTGCGTGGTCATGTCATCAAGCTATAGTCGAATCCTTGGACGCCAGGCGGTAGACTCGGCCCTCGTTGCGCCGCATGGGCGCAACGCCCGTTCATCGCAGGGAAGTCTTCATGTCGCCTCGCTCGCCATTCGCCTGGCCCGTTCTCCTCGTTTCCGCCCTGGTGGCGTTGTGCCTCACGCTGTTGTCCGCCGCCTCGGCGCAGGCCGCCGGCTTCGGCAATCTGGCCGAATTATCCAAGCAGGGCTTTCTGATCAGTGCCGAGGCACGTCTGCTCGGCACCGGTGACGCGCCTGGCGAGACCCTCGGCAGCCTGACCCCGGAGCGCCAGCTTACCCCGGCCTCGGTGACCAAGGTCTACACCGCGGCAGCGGCGCTGGATGCCTGGGGCCCGCAGCATCGTTTCACCACCGAGCTTGTCAGCACCGCGCGCCCGGGAAGCGACGGTACCCTGGCCGGCGATCTGGTTATGGTGGGGGGAGGCGATCCCAGCCTGACCAGCGAGGACCTGTGGCGCCTGGCCCAGCGTCTGCACCAGGCCGGGGTGCGCCGGGTGACCGGACGGCTGGTGGTCAGTCAATGGCGCTTCGGCCCGGTGACCTGCCGGACCATCGATCGCTGCACCGCCCGCGAGCGCTCCGACAACGCCTACAGCGCGCTGCTGACCTCGGCCGGGGTCAACTACGGTAGCTGGTGCGTGCAGGTGGCGCCTGGTGCCGTCGGCGGCCCGGCGCGTATCACCGGCTGCAACAGCCAGGCGCCGCTGTTCGCGGTCAACAACAGGGTCACCACCCAGGGCGCCAACGCCGGCACCAGCCTGCAGGCGACCCGGGTCAATGGCGCCGAAGGCGAGACCCTGACGGTCAGCGGCCAGATTTCGTCCAACGCCCTGCCGCGCGAGGTCTACCGTGCCAGCGCCGACCCGGCGGCCCAGACGGCGGCGACCCTCAACGCCATGCTGGCGCGCTCCGGCATCCTCGTCGAAGGCGGTGTGGCCACCAGCAGCGAGGCGCCCCCCGGCGGCGCCCGTCGCCTGGCAGCGGTGGACGGCAAGCCGCTGCAGGAGATCCTGCTGCGCATGCTCAACTACTCCAACAACTACATGGCCGATGTGCTGGCGCTGGATCTGGTGGAGGGGCCGCGGGTCGAACTCGATCAGGCCGGTGCGGCGCTGGAGGCCTTCGTCGCCCGGGTGCCCGGCCACGGCGAGGTGACCCTGGAAAGCGGCAGCGGCCTGACCACCGGCAACAAGATCTCGGCCCAGGGCGGCAACGCCCTGCTCGAGTACATGTTCGGGCGGGCGGACCTGTTCCCGGTGTTCAACGCCGGCCTGCAGGCCCCGACCAACGGCCCCATGCGCTTTATCCGGCGCGGTTCGCCGACCTTCCAGAGCCACGTGACGCTCAAGACCGGCACCCTCAATCAGCCGGTGGCGGTACGCGCGGTAACCGGCTACTTCCGTACCGCCAGCCACCGCTTCGGCGTTTTCACCGTGCTGGTCAACGGCACCGCCAACACCCCTTACATCAGCTGGGCCAGGGTGCTTGACCTGGTATCCCTGGATCTCGACCGCATGATTGCCAACCACTGAGGGGCCGGGAGCGCCCCTTTCGCCACGAGGAACCCTCATGAAGCCCGGACACACCGGCTGGCGCCACCTGATTCACTCGACGCGTTACTCGCTCAAGGGCCTGCGGGCCGCCTTTCGTCACGAATCTGCCTTCCGTCAGGAGCTCGCGCTGTGCCTGGTGCTGGTACCGCTGGCCTGGTGGATCGGTGACACCCCGGTGGAGTGGATCCTGCTGGTCGGTAGCTGCTTCATGGTGCTGATCGTGGAACTGCTCAACAGTGCCATCGAGAGCGTGGTCGATCGCATCGGCCCCGAGCGCCATGTGCTGTCCGGTCGGGCCAAGGACATCGGCTCGGCGGCGGTGATGCTGTCGCTGGCGATGGCGGGGCTGACCTGGGGGCTGCTGGCCGTGGAGAAGTTCCTGATGGCATAAGCAGGCGTGCTCACACGACCGGGCTTGCCTGATGGCCCAAGGGACCGTGCTCACACGCCCGGGCTTGAGTATGCTCAGGGGAGGAGCACAGGCCCAGGCCCGCCGTGATCTGCGCACGGGGGCGACGAGTGAACAAGGAGAGCCGCCATGCAGCTGAGCCAGGATTTCTTGCCCCGAGACGACATCCCCACCGCCCTTGTCGGTGCCCTGGATGCCGCCTGGGAGCGCCTTGCCTCGCGGCTCGAACAGGCAGACAACGTCGCCGAAATGAGCGGCAATGAGCCCCCCGGCGAACTTTATCAGGCATTGGAGCCCCATCGTCGGGTCGAACTCGCCCGAGTGCTGGCGATCTCCGAGTTCGCCTGCGAGACCCTGTGTCGCCATCCCCAGTGGCTGGGTTGCCTGGACTCCAGCGGTGAGCTGGATCGTGCTTTGACGCCCGAGGCGCTCAGGCAGCTGCTCGACGAGGGCCTCGAGGCCGCCGAGGACGAAGCCGCCATGCAGGCGGCGATTCGGCGCTTTCGTGCCGCGCGCATGCTGGCCATCGTGTGGCGCGACATCAACCGTCCCGAGGGCGTCGACGCCTGGGCCACCGGTGCCGCGGTGTCGCGCCTGGCCGAGGTCTGCCTGGAAGGGGCGCTTGGCTGGCTCGAGCGCTTTGTCGAGGCCCGCTGGGGGCGTCCGGCCCCGCGCGAGGACGGCAGCGAACAGCGCCTGGTGGTGCTCGGCATGGGCAAGCTGGGCGCCGGCGAGCTGAACCTGTCGTCCGACATCGATCTGATCTTCGCCTACCCCGAGAAGGGCGAGACCCAGGGTGGGCGCAAGTCGCTGGACCACGTCGAGTACTTCACCAAGCTCGGTCAGAAGCTGATCTCGGCGCTGGACCCGGTGACCGCCGACGGCTTCGTCTTTCGCGTCGACATGCGCCTGCGCCCGCTGGGTGACGGTGGGCCCCTGGTTGGCAGCTTTTCTTCACTGGCGGGCTACTACCAGGATCAGGGCCGCGAGTGGGAGCGCTACGCCATGCTCAAGGCGCGCCCGGTGGCCGGCGACATCGACGCCGGCTATGAGCTGTTGTCGAGCATCCGTCCCTTCGTCTACCGCAAGTACCTGGACTTCGGCGCCATCGAGTCGCTGCGCGAGCTCAAGGCGATGATCAATCGCGAGGTCCGGCGCAAGGGCATGCAGGGCAATATCAAGCTGGGGCCCGGCGGCATCCGCGAGGTGGAGTTCATCGTCCAGGCGTTTCAGTTGATTCGCGGTGGGCGCGATACGGAATTGCAGGTGACCTCGCTGAAGACCGCCATGCAGCGGCTGCCGGAGTTGGGCCTGCTGCCCCAGGAAGTGATCGACGAACTGCTGCCGGACTACGCCTTTCTGCGCGACCTGGAGCACGCCATCCAGGCCCTCGAGGACCGCCAGACCCAGGCGCTGCCCGACGACGACCTCGACCGCGAGCGGGTGGCGCTGGCGATGGGCGCCCAGGGCTGGCCGGCGCTGATGGCGCGTCTGGATGAGGTGCGTGGGCGGGTGCGCAAGCACTTCGACGCGGTCATCAGCGACCCCGAGGACGAGGTCGAGGAAGACGGCGTCGACGAGGGCGCCAGTCTCGATACCTGGCGCCAGCTATGGCGCGGCGAGCCGGACGACGACGAGGCCCAGGCGACACTGCAGGACGCCGGCTTCGACGATGCCGCCACCGCACTCAAGCGAATCAAGGGACTGGCCGGGTCACGCCAGGTTCAGGCCATGCAACGGGTAGGCTACGAGCGCCTCGATGCACTGATGCCGCTGCTGCTGGACGCGGTGGCCGAGAGCGAGGCGCCGGATGCGGCGCTTGAGCGGGTGCTGCCGCTGATCGAGGCGGTGCTCAGGCGTACTGCCTACCTGGCGCTGTTGCGCGAGAACCCCGATGCCCTGGGCCACCTGATGAAGCTGTGCGGTGCAAGTCCCTGGATCGCCGAACAGATCGCCCGCTACCCGATCCTGCTCGACGAGCTGCTGACCCCGGATACCCTCTACACCCCGGCGGACAAGGAACGCCTGGCCGACGAGCTGCGCCAGACCCTGGCACGGATTCCCGAGGACGACGAGGAAGCCCAGCTCGAGGCACTGCGGGTGTTCAAGCACGCCCAGGTGCTGCACGTGGCGGCCTCGGACATCGCCGGCACCCGCCATCTGATGAAGGTCAGCGACTACCTCACCTACATCGCCGAAGTGATCCTCGACGCCGTGCTGGCCATGGCCTGGAAGACCCTGACCCGCAAGCACGGCTATCCGCTGGGCAAGGACGGCGAGCGTGCCGGTAAAGCACCGGAGTTTCTGATCGTCGGTTACGGCAAGCTTGGCGGCATCGAGCTCGGCTACGGCTCGGATCTCGACCTGGTGTTCCTGCACGATTGCGCCTCCCAGGGAGAGACCGATGGCAAGCGGGTCATCGACAACACCGTGTTCTTCACCCGGCTGGGCCAGCGCATCATCCACCTGTTGTCGGCGGTGACGCCGGCCGGTTCGCTCTACGAGGTCGACATGCGGCTGCGCCCCTCGGGCAACTCCGGTCTGCTGGTCAGCCCGCTCAAGGCCTTCGCCGAGTACCAGCGCGAGCAGGCCTGGACCTGGGAGCACCAGGCGCTGGTGCGCTCCCGGGTGGTGGCCGGCGACGCGGCCCTGGCCGAAGGCTTCGAAGAGGTGCGCCGGGAGATCCTCGGCCGCGAGCGCGATCGCGAGGCGCTGCGCG
The DNA here is from genome assembly GCF_030733595.1 of Halomonas sp. MMSF_3323. NCBI lineage: Bacteria > Pseudomonadati > Pseudomonadota > Gammaproteobacteria > Oceanospirillales > Halomonadaceae > Halomonas > Halomonas sp. MMSF_3323. Next base: position 64,421 of record NZ_JASHIT010000026.1, read on the forward strand.
AGGAGGTGGTCAAGATGCGCCACAAGATGCGCGATCACCTGGGCTCGAAGGGCTCCGCCGATACCTTCGACCTCAAGCACGACCCCGGCGGCATGGTCGACATCGAGTTCCTGTGCCAGTACGCGGTGCTGGCGCTGTCTCACCAGACACCGGAGCTGATGCGCTTCAGCGACAACATGCGCATCCTCGAGACCCTGGAGGAGACCGACCATCTCGAGGCCGACGAGGCCCAGGCGCTGCGCGACGCCTACCTGGCCGCGCGCAGCGCCAACCACCGCGCCGCCCTGACGCGGGAAAGCGCCCGGGGCGACGTCGAGGCGTTCAAGGACCACCGCCGGGCCATCATCGACGCCTGGAAAGCCTGGCTGGAGCCTGAACAGGGGTGAATGACGGCGGGGTCCAGCCCCGCTCGAGTGGCACACTGCAAGAGGGCGAGGCACGCCAGGGCAACAGGGCAAACACCTGGTGAAGCGACATGACCGTGGATTCAAGCGTCGCACCTCGCTGCCTGTTCGCGCCAGTCGGTTCGTGGTCCTGGGCGTGGACGCCTTCAAGCAGTTCTGTGAGGATGAGCGAAAGCGTGCCGCCAACGAGCAGGCCGTCTCTCTTTTTGCCCCCCACGGCGTGAACTGTTGAAGGAGAATCCTTGATGAGTGGCAAGGTACTGGTCCTGCACGGCCCCAACCTCAATCTGCTGGGTACCCGAGAGCCCGAGATCTACGGCCACGAGACCCTGGCCGATATCGACAACGCGCTGCGCGAGCACGCCGTGCTTGAAGGCTGGGAGCTCGCCAGTCGCCAGAGCAATCACGAAGGTGAGCTGATCGACGCCATCCATGCCGCACGTCTCGATGGCACCGTCGCCATCATCATCAACCCTGCGGCCTATACCCACACCTCGGTGGCGATCCTCGATGCCCTGAACGCCTTCGACGGCACGGTGATCGAGGTGCACCTGTCCAACGTGCACAAGCGCGAGAGCTTCCGCCACCACTCCTACGTCTCGCTGCGTGCCGATGGCGTCATCGCCGGGCTCGGCAGTCAGGGCTACCACGCCGCCCTGGACGCAGTGATCAAAAAGGGCTGACGCAGGTTCAGCGATCGCGCCCCCGAGTCAGCGCCAGGGTGATTCCGGCGGCGCTGATCAGCGCCGCGCCGATCCAGGTCTCCGGGCGTGGCACGTCGCCGAAGAAGATGAAGCCGAACAGCGCCGCCCAGACGATCTGCAGGTACAGAAAGGGCGAGACCAGCGAGGCCGGCGCGTAGCGCATGGCCAGGATCAGCGTGAGCTGACTAGCCGCACCCATCAGGCCGACAAAGACGAACAGCGGCAGATCCCCCAGTGCCACCGGGGTCCAGAAGGCCGGGACCACGGCCGAGCTGACCAGCGCGCCGGCAAGGCCCGCGTAGAACAGCGAAGTGAGGGGATGGTCCTCGCGCCCGAAGCGTCGGGTAGACAGCTGGTAGAGCGCGAAACAGGCGGTCAGGCCGAACGGCAGAAGAATGGCCGGGTTGGCGCGCCAGTCCACCGGGCCCACGCAGATCACCACCCCACCGAAGCCCACCAGGATCGCCAGCCACTGGCGCCAGCCGACCCGCTCCTTGAGCAGCGGAATCGCCAGCAGGGTCACCAGCAGCGGCGAGCTGAAGTTGATGACGTAGACCTGCAGGATCGGCAGGGTGCGAAAGGCCAGGTAGGCGAAGGTGCTGGCCCCCAGCAGCAGCAGGCCACGAACGAACTGGCCGCCCAGGGATGACGTCTTCAGCATGGCCATGCCCGGCCCACGTCCCAGGTAGACCAGGTAGCCGGTCAGCACCAGCATATGGCCAACGTAGCGCGCCCATACCACCTGCACCGGCGAATAGTCCTGGGCCAGGGTCTTGACCCCGGTGTCGAGCATGCAGAACAAGAGCCCCGCCGCCAGCATGAAGGCAATGCCCTTCATCGGCCGGTCGCGGTTGAGGGCCTGTGGCGGCGTCAGGGGCGTAGCGTCTGGTGTCGATGAAGGTGTGGACATGGCGGGCCGTTGGCGGTCGAAGCGGGACGGCGACATTCTGCGCCGACAAAAAAGTAGCAAGCTAAATGATGCCTTTCATGGTACGTGAGCCAGCAGTCGGTCGCCAGCGAGTCAGCCAGGGTTGGGCATCAGGCCTCAGTCACTCGTCGGCACCGCGGGAGGTTCAGCCAAGCAGCGGCATCAGACCGGTGTGTGACAGCGCCCACAGGACGACGCTAAGGGTCACGAAGCTCGATAGCGTGCTTGCCATCAGGGCGGCGGCACCCACGCCCTCCATGCCGAAGCGCTGGGCGATCAGCGGGTAGATGCTGATCATCGGGCAGGCGGCGAAGATCATGGCGCCGGCGAAGATCAGGGGGGGCAAGGGCGCCAGGACGGTCTGGAAGGCCAGCAGCATGCCCAGCACCAGCAGCGGGTGGAGTACCAGCTTGCCGAGCATGATCTGGCCCATGTCCTTGACCATGCCGCGGATCTTGAGGCCGTACAGGGTGCCGCCGATGACGAACAGCGCAGCGGGCCCGGCGGCGCCGGCCAGCAGCTCGATGGTGCGATCCAGCGTCGCCGGCAGGCGTATTCCCAGTGCCGCCAGTGCCAGCCCCAGGCTCAGCGAGATCAGGATCGGGTTGCGGACAAGCCTGGTCAGGGTCTGGCGCAGGGCATCACCGGCGCGGGTGTCGCGCTGCTGACCGACCTCGGCCAGTACCAGGGCGCCGGGAATCACCAGCAGGATTTCGACCATCATGGTGTGGACCATGATGATACCCGCCGCCGCCTGACCCAGCGCCAGGGCAGCGATCGGGTAGGCGACAAAGCCGCTGTTGGAGGCGGACATGCCAAGGGCCTGGATGGCCCGCTCGGTGGGGGACTTCTTTTGGCGATTGCGCGGCAGCCACAGGCAGGCGACGAAGGTGGCCACGGAGCCCAGGGCGTAGGCTGCTAGCAGCGGCAGGCTGATCACCTCGCCAAGCGAGTTGCGGGTCAGGGCGCCGAGGATCAGTGCCGGCAGCGCGGCGTACAGCACGAAGTTGGCGACACCGGAGAGCTGAACCGGCGATACCAGGTTCCAGCGCCGGGCCAGAAAGCCGACGCCGATCAGCAGAAAGATCGGTGTGGTGATGGAGAGTATCGCTAGCATTCAGGCCTCCCTGCCATTGTCATACTTCCCCATGTGCGCCTGTCCCCTGTGCGCTCAGACAAAGACGATCAGCTCACGTTGGCGCGAATCTGGCGAGCCTTGCCCTGGAGCAGCGGCAGGTAGCGCTCAAGCAAGGTGTCGTGGTCGATTCTGGCGGCGTTGGTGCTGATATTGATCGCACCGATCAGCTCGCCGTTGGCGTCGAAGGCGGGTACTGCCAACGAACGCAGCCCAGAATCCAGCTCCTGATCGACGATGGCATAGCCCTGCTGGCGAGCCTGGAGGATGGCGCGCTTGAGCTCAGCCTTGTCGGTGATCGTCTTGTCGGTGAAGCGCTCGAGGGTGGTGCGCTCGATAAAGGCATCCAGTTCGTCGTCGGTCTTCTGTGCCAGCAGCATGCGCCCCATCGAGGTGTAGGCGGCGGGCAGCCGCGTGCCCACCGACAGGGTGATGGCCATCAGCCGCTGGCGCGACGCCGAGCGCGCCACATAGGTGACCTCATCGCCGTCGAGTACGCCAAGAGAAGAGGATTCGCCGCTTTCGGTGGTGATGTCCTCGAGCACCTGCTGGATCAGGTGCTGATAATTGTTGGCGGACAGGAAGGCGTAGCCGAGCTTGAGCACCCGCGGCGCCAGCTCGAAGTGGCGATGGTCCTTGCGCACATAGCCCAGGGCATGCAGCGTCAGCAGAAAGCGTCTGGCGCGGGCACGGTTCATGCCGGTGCGCGTCGCCACCTCACTCAAGGTCATCCGAGGGTGGGCCTCGTCGAAGGCCAGAATGACGTCGAGGCCGCTGGCGAGGGCAGTGACGAAGTCGCGGTCATCCGGGCTCAGGGCGGCGTCGGCCGGTGCCGTATCCATCGAGGTGTCCTTTTTTCAGATTCGAGTGTCACTAAGATCTAGTGTTGCAGTGATCGAGCGCCACGACGTGAGAGCGTTGTACAGCCCGAGCGACGATGATAGCAGGGCAGCGACCGGATACGGCCCCCGATGTCATGGCAGCAAGAAGACATTCGTCTTCTGTGGGCGACGGTTTGCTCCCGTGTTGTCGATAATCTAGCATGCTTGTTCGAGGTGCGAACACCTGTGCGACTATTGGTGGAGCGGCCACGCTGTCGCCATCGCGTGTCCTTGTCGTTGCCTCCTTGCTGCTATCCCCTTGAACTCGCCCCGGTCGATACGCCCCATTCGCTCCCCAGAAGAAGAGGAACCTTGCCATGTCCGACGCCCTGCTGAGCCATCCATTCATGAGCCAGAGTGCCCTGGAAGCCTGTCGCGACGATGACCTGGTGGCCTCGATGCTGGCCTTCGAACTCGCCCTGGCTCGCGTCCAGGAAGGTGTCGGCGCACTGCCAGCGGGCAGCGCCGGGCGCATGGCGGCGGCGCTTGAGCATCATGACTTTGACACCGCGGCCATCGCCCGGGGTATCGCCAGCGGCGGCAACGCGGCGATCCCCTTCGTCAAGGCCGGGCGAGCGGCGTTGCCGGACGAGCTCAAGGCGTGCTGGCACCAGGGGGCGACCAGCCAGGATGTGGTGGATTCGGCGCTGATGCACCTGCTGACGCCGCGCCTGGCGAGCCTGGATGGCCTGCTCGAGCGCTGTCGCAACGCGGTTCTCGCGCTGATGCGTGACCACGAGCAGACGCCCATGGTCGGCCGTACCCTGATGCAGCAAGCGCTGCCGATGACCTTTGGGGTCAAGGCGGCCCAGTGGGGCATCGGGCTCGAGCGCGCGCGATGCCGGCTTGGGGATATCGCCGCCGAAGGACTGCCGGTGCAGTTCGGCGGTGCAGTGGGGGTGCACTCGGGCTGGGGGGAACAGGGGCTCGAGCTGATGCAGGCCTTGGCCGAGGAGCTTGGCCTGTCCTGCCCGGTACTGCCCTGGCATACCGACCGCCAGCCGATCCATGCCTTGCAGACCGCCCTGGACGCCGTCGCCGGGGCGCTGGAGAGCCTGGCGCTGGACGTCGCCCTGCTGACGCAGACAGAGGTTGGCGAAGTCAGCGAGCCGAGCGCCCCTGGCATGGGCGAATCGTCGTCGATGCCGCACAAGCGCAATCCGGTACGCTGCGCCCTGATTCGCGGCGCGTCGCGTCGGGTGCACGGCCACACCACGGTGATCATCGGTGCCGTGGCCCAGCCGCTGGAACGGGGCCTCGGCGAGTGGCACGCCGAGTGGGCACCGCTCAGCGAATCGGTGCTGCTGGTGGAAGGGGCGCTGGAGCAGGCGGCAACCCTGCTGGAAGGACTCGAAGTACATCCTGAGCGCATGGCCGCCAACCTGGCGTTGACCGGCGGCGCGATCATGGCCGAGCCGGTGGCGCGCCTGCTGACACCCCACCTCGGCAGCGACAGGGCCAAGGCGCTGGCGGCCGAGGCTGCCGAGACCGCGCGCCGCCAGGGGCGTCCTTATCACGAGGTCTTGCACGAGGTGCTGAAGGCGGAGGCGGGCGAGCCATCCACCGCAGAGCAGAGCAGTGAGGCTCCGCGGCAGCCCCCCGATATCAGTGTCGAGCAGCTCAAGGCCGCCACCGATCCGGCGTTATACATTGGTAGCAGTCGACAACAGGTCAGCAAGGCCAGGGAGTGGCTGGAGCAACGCTAACACGTTGATTGATCGGTAGAAGAACGAGAAGGGGCGGGAGCGGCGTATGCCGTTCCCGCCCTTTTTGCGTTTGACGGCCCTGACGATCAGCAGTAACTTGTTCGTATAACAAACCTACGTTCACATAGCGAACAAGGCTGTTCTGTCCACCGCATTGGTTCATCGTTAACAGAGGCAACCCACATGGCCGAGATCCTGAGTCTTGACGAAGCGGTAAGGCGCTACGTCCATGACGGCGCCACCGTCGCCATGGAAGGCTTTACCCACCTGATTCCTTTCGCCGCCGGGCATGAGGTCATTCGCCAGCGTAGGCGCGACCTCACCCTGATTCGGATGACCCCGGACCTGGTCTACGACCAGTTGATCGGTGCCGGCTGCGTGAAGAAGGTGATCTTTTCCTGGGGGGGCAACCCTGGCGTCGGCTCGCTCCATCGCCTGCGTGATGCGGTGGAAAAGGGCTGGCCCCACAAGGTCGAGATTCTCGAGCACAGCCACGCCGCCATGGCCTGCGCCTTCGAGGCCGGCGCCGCCGGATTGCCGCTGGCGGTGCTGCGCGGCTACGTCGGCAGCGAGCTGCCCAACGTCAATGACCAGATCAAGTTCATCGAGTGCCCCTTCACCGGCGAGCGCCTGGCGGCGGTGCCCTCGGTGCGCCCGGACGTCTCCATCGTTCACGCCCAGAAGGCCGACCGTGCCGGCAATGTGCTGGTCGAGGGCATCATCGGGGTGCAGAAGGAAGCGGTGCTGGCAGCCAGCCGCGCCATCGTCACCGTCGAGGAGATCGTCGATGACCTGGACACCCACCCCAACGCCTGCGTGATCCCAGGCTGGGCCATCGACGCCATCGCCGTGGCCGAAAAGGGCTCGCTGCCGTCCTACGCCCACGGCTACTACCCGCGTGACAACCGCTTCTACAAGGAGTGGGACGCCATCGCCCGCGACCGTGACGCCTTCACCCGCTGGATCGACGACAACATCATGAACACCGCGGAGGACGCCCGATGAGCACCGCAATCGACTACAGCGCCGGCGAGATGATGACGGTCACCGCCGCCCGGGCGCTGGAAAACGGCATGACCTGTTTCGTCGGTATCGGCCTGCCGTCCGAGGCCGCCAACCTGGCGCGGCTTACCCATGCCCCCGAGGTGGTGCTGATCTACGAATCCGGCACCCTGCAGACCAGGCCGGACGTGTTGCCGCTCTCGATCGGCGATGGCGAGCTGTGCGAGTCGGCGCTGACCACGGTGTCGGTGCCGGAGATGTTTCGCTACTGGCTGCAGGGCGGCAAGGTCAGTGTGGGCTTTCTGGGCACCGCCCAGATCGATCGCTACGCCAACCTCAACACCACCCTGATCGGCGACTACACCGCACCCAAGGTACGCTTGCCCGGTGGCGGCGGGGCGCCGGAGATCGCTACCAACGCTGGTGAAGTGTTCATCACCCTGAAGCACTCGCCGCGGGCCTTCGTGCGTGACGTCGATTTCATCACCACCCTGGGCTTCGGCCGCGACGGCAAGGGACGCGACGGTGTACCCAATATCGGCAAGGGGCCGACTCGCGTGATCAGTGACCTGTGCGTGATGAAGCCGGACCCCGAGGATCGTGAACTGACGGTGGTCTCGCTGCATCCCGGCGTGACGCGCGAGCAGGTCCAGGAGGCCACCGGCTGGGACATTCGTTTCGCCGCTGAACTCGAGACCACGCCGGTCCCCAGTGCCCATGAGCTCGAGGTGCTGCGTGAGCTGAAGGCGCGCACCGATCGTGCCCACAGCGGCCAGTAAACCGCCCTCCCGCATCTTCCCCCTTCCCCGACACACCCCGCGCCAGTGCGCGGGGTGACCAAGGAGTCCGACATGACCGACGTCTTTCTCTGTCATCCCCGTCGCAGCGCCATCGGGCGCTTCGGTGGCACCCTGGCAAGCGTGCGTCCCGACGACCTGGCCGCCGACATCTTCAAGGCGGTGCTGGCCCAGGCGCCAGAGCTTGATCCCGGCGCCATCGAAGAGGTCTTCATGGGCTGTGCCAACCAGGCCGGCGAGGACAACCGCAACGTGGCGCGCATGTCGGCGCTGCTGGCGGGCCTGCCGACCTCGGTGCCCGGTACTACCATGAATCGTCTGTGCGGTTCCGGCATGGATGCGGTAGGCACCGCCATGCGCGCGATCAAGGCCGGCGAGATGGATCTGGCCCTGGCCGGCGGGGTGGAGTCGATGTCCCGGGCGCCTTACGTCATGGGCAAGGCGGAAGGCGCCTTTTCACGGGGGCAGCAGATCGAGGACACCACCATCGGCTGGCGCTTCGTCAACCCGCTGATGAAGAAGCTTCACGATACCCACTCGATGCCCGAGACCGCCGAGAACGTGGCCGAACAGTTCGACATCTCCCGCGCCGATCAGGACGCCTTTGCCGTGCGCTCCCAGCAAAAGGCTGCCCAGGCCCAGCAGGAAGGTCGCTTCGCCGAGGAAATCACCCCCATCGAGATCCCCCGGCGCAAGCAGGAGCCGCTGGTGTTCGACATCGACGAGCATCCTCGCGCCGGCACCACCCTGGAGAAGCTGGCCGCCCTGCCGACCCCCTTCAAGGACAATGGCAGTGTCACCGCCGGCAACGCCTCCGGGGTCAACGACGGCGCCTGTGCCATGCTGGTCGCAAGCCAGGCGGCGGTGGAGCGCCATGGCCTGGTGCCGATGGCGCGTATCGTCGGCATGGCCACCGGCGGGGTGGAGCCGCGCATCATGGGCTATGGCCCGGTCCCGGCGGTGCGCCGGCTGCTCGAGCGCAGCGGCGTTACGATCGACGAGATCGACGTGATCGAGCTCAACGAAGCCTTCGCCGCCCAGGCCCTGGCCTGTCTGCGCGACCTCGGCGTCGCCGACGATGACCCCCGGGTCAACCCCAACGGCGGGGCCATCGCCCTGGGCCATCCGCTCGGCATGTCCGGGGCGCGCCTGTTGATGACCGCCGCCCACGAGCTCAACAGGAGCGGCAAACGCTACGCCTTGTGCACCATGTGTGTGGGCGTGGGCCAGGGCATCGCCACCCTGATCGAACGGGTATAGAGGAACAGGAGAGAGGTCATGGCATTTCTGAATATCGAAGGACGCAGTGTCGCGTATCGCCTGCTCGGCGCCGAGGCCAACCCTCTGGTGGTGCTGGCGCATCCGCTGGGCATGAGCCAGGCGGTGTGGGACGACGTCCTGCCGGCGCTGCTGCCACGCTACCGGGTGTTGACCTGGGACCTGCCCGGTCACGGCGCCAGCCAGGCCTGGGGCGACGGGCCAATCACTCCGGCCGAACTGGCGAAGGAAGCCATCGCCCTGGCCGACCACGCCGGCGCCGGCCGCTTCCACTTCGTCGGCACCTCCATCGGTGGCGTGGTGGGGCAGCAGCTGATCAGCGAGCACGGCGAGCGCCTGCTCTCCGCCGCCCTGACCAACACCGGAGCGGTGATCGGCACCAGCGAGCTATGGACCACCAGGGCCGAGCGTGTGCGGCGCGAGGGCCTGGCGGCGATGTCCGGCGAGATCGTGCCGCGCTGGTTCGCTGCCGCCTGCTTCGACGCCGAGCCGGCCCTAAAGGCGGGCTGGTGCACCCAGATGGGGCGCGGTGACGACGAGTCCTACGCGCTGCTCTGCGAAATGCTGGGGCGAGATACCTTCACCGGCAAGCTCTCCGGCAAGGGCGTCAAGGTGCAGCTGTTCGGTGGCAGCGAGGACCTGGCGACGCCACCGGCCACCCTGGAGGCCCTGGCGGCCGAGTGCGACGGCGCCCCGCTCGAGGTGCTCGAGGGCGTCGGTCACGTGCCTTCGGTAGAGGCGCCAAGCCGATTCGCCGAGAAGCTGCTGGCGGTGATGGCGGTGGACCTGGGAGACGTGGGCGCGGAGGGCGTCGACTATTCCACTGGCCTTGCGACCCGCAAGCAGGTGCTGGGCGAGGAGCACGTGGCCCGCTCCACCCACAATGCCAACAGCCTGGACACTTCGTTTCAGCAGATGATCACACGGCTGGCCTGGGGCGAGCTGTGGTCCAACGACGACCTGACGCGACGCGAGCGCAGCATGATCACCACCGGCATTCTCGCCGCCCTGGGGCGCGAGGAGCTGACCCTGCACCTGAAGACCGCCCAACGTATCGGCCTCAGCGAGGCGGAGCTGCGTCAGGTGCTGATGCACGTGGCCATCTATGCCGGCGTGCCGGCGGCCAATCATGCCTTTGCCCTGGCCAAGGAGCTGGGCTGGGGAAGCGGCGAATCATCGGCATGAGGGACATGGTTTGCCGCCTGGGGTAAAAGAGTGGTAAATAGCTGACTCACGGAGCACAGAATCCTCCAGGCAGGCAGTAAGGCTTCCTGGCCGTTGGTGACTTGCCATGCCATAGATGGCAGGGCCATCCCTGCTGCTCCATTCGTGAATCCTCGGTCAGTTGCTAGACTTGGCAAAAGGAGAAGGAGAGGATTCCGTCAGGCAGGGAGTGCCCGATGCATGCCCGTTTCGGCAGCAAGAGGTCAACTATTGATGTGGTTCAAGACGTTTGTGGCGATACTGCTCGGCACCCTGATGGCGAATACGGCGTCGGCAGAGTGGCGCTACACCCAGGCCCACCAGATGTTCGGCGACGCCCCGGCGGCGCGAGTCGATGATGGCAGCGGTCATTCTCTGGCACTGGTGTGTTGGAACGGTGTGCCCATGGTATCGGTGGCCGGTTATGCCTCCCAGATGGGCGCCGATCGGCGCAAGCCGCTGGAGGTGCTGGTGGACGGCATCGGGTATCGCCTGGAGTCACGCCACTCCCCCCACGACGGCGTGTGGTTCGCCCCGTCTCCCCTCGGTTTGACCAAGACCCTGCAAGGCGGCAACGTGGCGGTGGTCACTCCCCAGGATACCCGTCCCTCACGCTTCCCGCTGAGTGGCGCCGACGAGCCCATCGAGCGCGTGCTGGCAGCCTGTCGCTAGCGCTGTCGGCGTGGTGGAGGCTGACGAGGTACCACGCCACGGCGCCACGCTGGACACCCGTCACGTCGCCAGATCGCAGGCCACCATGCTCAATCATCGTATCAAGCTGCGCCATCTCAATGCCTTCCTCGAGGTGTCGCGCAGCCGTAGCTTCGCCCGTGCCGCCGACGCCCTGGCGATCACCCAGCCGGGCATCTCCAAGGCCATCCGTGAACTCGAGGAGATCGTTGGCGCCAGCCTGTTCGAGCGTAGCGCCCAGGGCGTCAGTCTGACCCAGGCGGGACTCACCCTGTTGCGCCACGCGGGGCCTGCGCTGCGCGCCCTGGAAGAGGGCGTGGTGGCGCTGGCCGACGGCCATGGTGGGCAGCGTTGGCTCAGGGTCGGGGCGCTGTCGACGGTGGAATCGCGGCTGCTGCCGGCGGCGATTCAGCACTTCCAGGCCTCGCCGCTGGGCCAGGAGACCAGCGTCACCGTGACCACCGGCGCCAGCGCCTTTCTGCTGTCGCGGCTGGCGCTGGGTGAGCTCGACGTGGTGGTGGGGCGTATGACCGAAGCCCGCGAGATTCGTGACCTGGCCTTCGAACATCTCTACTACGAATCGCTGCGGCTGGTAGTGCGCCAGGGGCATCCGCTGGCCACCGTCTCGCCCTGTCCTCCCGAGATCCTGAGCGACTACCCCTGGGCCGTGCCTCCTCCTCAGACCACCTTGCGTCAGCGGGTCGACAGCTTCTGTGTGCGTCACGCCATCAGTTTGCCTGCGCCCTGTCTGGAGACCTTGTCGCTGCCGGTCAGCCGGCGCTTCACACTGGACACCGATGCCATCTGGGTCGCGCCCTTCGAGGCGGTGGCCGAGGACCTGGAGAGCGGCCAGCTGGTCGAGCTGGCACTGACCTTCGAGCACCAGGGTGGCTCGGTAGGGCTGTGTACCAACACCTCTTTGAGCCCCAGCCTGGCGCTGGAAGGCTTCGCCGAGTCGCTGCGCCAGGCCGCCGCGGCAAGACCCCAGTAGCGGCGCCGAAATATCCGGGGGCGAAGCAGCAGGCCAGTACGTACTCGTTCCTGCGATCCGACGCCCCGCGATCCGGTCATCATAACCCCTGGGTTATGACGACCGGCCAAGGTCTCAATTGGCTCCCCGGGCTTGGCTGGTCACACTGCTGTCATCGCCTCGTGTCTCGAGGCGCGTGTGAACAACCAACAATCACGCCAGGACCTCTTCCCCCATGACCCTCAATCGGAACCTCAATCGTCGCTTCGTCGAGCGGGATCGCCAGTGGCACCCCGCCGCCTACACCCCCGGCTACAAGACCTCGGTGCCGCGCTCGCCCTCCCAGGCGCTGGTCAGCCTGCAGACCCCCAGCGTGTCCGAACTCACCGGCCCCGAGTTTAGCCGCCTGCGCATGGGCCCCCATGACAACGATCTGCTGTTGAACTTCCGCGATGCCGATAGCCCCGGTCTGCCGGTGGGGGAGCGGGTGATCATGTTCGGCCGGGTCGTCGACCAGTTCGGCAAGCCGGTGCCGCAGACTCTGGTGGAGATGTGGCAGGCCAATGCCGGTGGCCGCTATCGCCACAAGAAGGACAGCTATCTGGCCCCGCTGGACCCCAACTTCGGCGGCGTCGGGCGCTGTCTCACCGACGATGATGGCTGGTACCACTTCCGCACCATCAAACCCGGTCCCTATCCCTGGCCCAATGGCATCAACACCTGGCGCCCGGCGCACATTCATGTGAGCGTCATGGGCCCGGCCATCTCCACCCGGTTGATCACCCAGATGTACTTCGAGGGGGACCCGCTGATTCCGATCTGCCCCATCGTCCAGACCCTGAAGGACGAGGAGGCCGTGGGCACCATGATCGGTCGACTCGACATGGCCCGCTCGCGCCCCATGGACGCCTTGGCCTACCGCTTCGACCTGGTGGTGCGTGGCGAACTGCAGACCTATTTCGAGAATCAGTGAACAAGAACAGGAACAACAGGTGTCGTGGTGCCCGAGTCGGCTCACGGCAGCGAGGAGACCTCATGCAACAGCCAAACCTTACCCCCACCGCGAACCTGATGCTGCGCGAGACCGCGTCCCAGACCGCCGGCCCCTACGTGCACATCGGCCTGGCGCTGGCCGTCGCCGGCCTGCCCGAGCGCGACGAGGAGATCTGGAACGAACTGGCCAAGGATAACGCCGAAGGCGAGCGTATCGAGGTGGCAGGACGGGTCATCGACGGCAACGGCGACCTGGTCCGCGACGCCCTGCTGGAGGCCTGGCAGGCCGACGCCAATGGTGACTATCAGACGGCGTTCGACCTCAAGGCGCCGTTCAACAGCTTCGGGCGTACCGCGACCACCGCCGAGGGCAACAGCGAGTGGCGCTTTGTCACCGTCAAGCCCGGCGCCATCGCTCGGCCCGACGGTCGCACCATGGCCCCGCACATCAACCTGACGATCTTCGCCCGGGGCGTGAACCTGCATCTGCAGACCCGGCTCTACTTCGATGACGAGCACAAAGCCAATGCCGGCTGCCCGGTGTTGGGTGCGATCGAGTCGCCGGCCCGGCGCCAGACGCTGATCGCCCGGCGTGAAGAGGGCGGGGAGGGGGGCCTGCCACGCTATCGTC